>JANWLL010000155.1 GCA_025450855.1 Vulcanimicrobiia bacterium | reverse complement strand
CGCTCGTGCGCATGGCCCAGGATTTCAGCCTCCGCTACCCGCTCGTCGACGGCCACGGCAACTTCGGCTCGGTCGACGGCGATCCGCCGGCGGCGATGCGTTACACCGAAGCACGGCTCGCCTCGCTTTCGCTCGAGATGCTCGCCGACATCGACAAAGAGACGGTCGATTTCGTCCCCAACTACGACTCATCGACCCGCGAGCCGGCGCTCTTGCCCTCACGTTTGCCGAACCTGCTCGTCAACGGCTCATCGGGCATCGCGGTGGGCATGGCGACGAACATCCCGCCGCACAACCTCACCGAAGTGTGCGATGCGCTCATCGCGCTCATCGACGATCGCGATCTCAAGGAAGACGATCTGCTGAAGATCGTCACCGGCCCGGACTTCCCGACCGGCGCCCTCATCCTCGGACGCGAAGGCATCCGTCAGAGCTATCTCACCGGCCGCGGCTCGATCATGATGCGCTCGAAGCACGAATTCGAGGAGCTGCGGGGCGGCCGCCAGGCGATCATCGTCACCGAGATCCCGTTCCAGGTCAACAAAGCGCGCCTCATCGAGTCGATCGCGCAGCTCGTCCAAGACAAGAAGACCGCCGGCATCGCTGATCTGCGCGATGAGAGCGACCGCAAGGGCATGCGCATCGTCATCGAGCTCAAGCGCGACGGACAGGCACAGCTCGTCCTCAACCAGCTGTACAAGCACACGCCGCTCCAGACGTCGTTCGGCGTCAACTGCGTCGCGCTCGTCGACGGGCAGCCACGGACGCTGAGCCTGCGCGAGATGCTCGTCGAGTACATCGAGCACCGCAAAGAAGTGACGACGCGGCGCTGCCGCTTCGACCTGCGCAAGGCGAAAGAGCGCGCCCACATCCTCGAAGGTTACCGCATCGCCCTCGACCACATCGACGCGATCATCAAGCTCATCCGGGCTTCGCAGACCACCGATGAAGCGCGCTCCGGCTTGATGAAGAAGTTCGAGCTGAGCGAGATCCAGGCCAACGCGATCCTCGATCTCCGGCTGCAACGCCTCGTCGCTCTCGAACGTCAGAAGATCGAAGAAGAATACGTCGCGCTTCTCAAGACCATCGCGAACCTCGAGGACATCCTCAAGAGCCAGCGGCGCATCTACGGGCTCGTCAAAGACGACGTCAACGCGCTCAAGAAGAAATTCGGCGACAAGCGGCGCACGCAGATCGTCGAGGCCGAGGGCGAGTTCGCCCTCGAAGACCTCATCGCCGATACGGGCGTCGTCGTCACGGTCACGGCGGGCGGCTACATCAAGCGGCAGATCGTCGACGCCTTCCGCGCGCAGAACCGCGGCGGCCGAGGCATCACAGGCGTCAACCTCAAGAAGGAAGACGTGCCGCGCCATCTCTTCCCGGCGACGACGCACCAGCACGTGCTCTTCTTCACCAACCGCGGCCGGGTCTACCGGTTGCGCGCGCACGAGATACCGGACGCGTCACGCCAAGCGCGCGGCACCGCGCTCGTCAACCTGCTGACGCTCCCGCCCGGCGAGACCGTCACGGCCGTCCTTCCCATCCGGACGCTCGGCACGGAAGAATTCCTCGTCATGGTGACGCGCCGCGGCTACATCAAGAAGACGACGCTCTCCGATTTCGGCGGCGTACGCCGCTCCGGTCTCATCGCCATCAACCTCATGCAGGGCGACGAGCTGCTCAACGTCCAGCTGACGGACGGAACCGCCGAGCTCGTGCTCGCGACGTCAGACGGATATGCGATCCGCTTTGACGAGAAGACCGTGCGGCCGATGGGCCGCGCGAGCCGCGGCGTGCGCGCCGTGCGACTCACCGGACGTTCGAACGTCGTCGCGATGGACGTCGTCGGCAAGGATCGGCGCGAAGTTCTCGTCATCACGCGCAACGGCTACGGCAAGCGGACGCCCATCGACGATTACCGCAAGACGAATCGCGGCGGCAAGGGCATCAAAGCGTTCAACCGCACCGAGAAGAACGGCGACATCATCGAGCAGCTGCTCGTGAAGCCCGACGACGAGATCATGGTCATATCGAGCAAGGGCATCGTCATCCGCACCCGCGTCTTCGAGATCCGCGAGACGGGTCGGGCGGCACAGGGTGTGCGCGTCATGAAGATCGAGGAAGGCGACGCGGTCATCGACGCCGCGAACATCGGCCATCGCGCGGAGGAGGCGGAACGGATATGACGCGAAGTCCGTCCGTCCCCAAAACATCGCATAGGAGATCCTCGTGAGCGATCCGGTCACCGTCAATCAGAGCTCGTTCCAAACCGAAGTGCTGCAGTCGGGTTCACCCGTGCTCGTCGACTTCTGGGCGACGTGGTGCTCGCCGTGCCTCGCCATCGCGCCGCTCGTCAAACGGCTCGCGGGCACGTATCAAGGGCGCCTCAAGGTCGCCAAGGTCGACACCGACGAGAACCAAGATCTCGCTGCGCGCTACGACGTGACCGGCATCCCGTGTCTCATCCTCTTCAAGAACGGCGAGCCCGTCGATCGGATCGTCGGCTACGTGCCCGAGAAGATGCTCGTCGCGATGGTCGAGAAACACCTCACCCCCGCCGCGTAGTTGTTTTGGAGCGGTCGACCTTTACGGTCGACCGCCGCCGCCTTTCCAGCCAACCCGAGGACAATGGACACCGACTCGCTGCGATCCATCCCCGCCGTCCATCGCTTCACAGACGACGCGGCGATCGCGGCCTATCGTCCATTGCTCGGCGCGTCGGCGGTCAGGACGTGCGTGAATGAAGTCCTCGAAGCAGCGCGCGCGGCCGCCCAGACAGGCGGTGCTCTGAAGTTCGACCTCTTGCGCGAACGCGTGCTGAGCGCGCTCGCGGCGCGCGAGGCCGAGGGCCTCATCAGCGTCGTCAACGCCACCGGCGTGCTGCTCCACACGAACTTCGGCCGGGCACCGCTCGCCGACGCGGCGCTCGACGCGGTCTCGAAACTCGGCTCGGGCTATTCGAACCTCGAATTCGATCTCGAGAGCGGCGATCGCGGCAGCCGTTACGAGCGCGTCGCCTCGCAGCTGTGCGAGCTCTCGGGCGCGCAAGCGGCGCTCGTCGTCAACAACTGCGCCGCCGCCGTCCTGCTCGTGCTCGACACGTTCGCACGCGGGCGAGAAGTCATCGTCAGCCGCGGCCAACTCATCGAGATCGGCGGCGCGTTCCGCCTCCCCGACGTTCTAAGGAAGAGCGGCGCGATGCTCGTCGAGGTCGGCACGACGAACCGCACGTACGGCGCGGACTACCGCGACGCGTGGTCGGAGCGGACCGCGATCTTCATGCGCTCGCATCCGAGCAACTACCGTGTCGAAGGATTCACCGCCGAAGTCGACGCCGGCTCGATGGCGGCGATGGCGCGCGAGCTCGGCGTCATGTCGTTCGAGGACCTCGGCTCGGGCGCGCTCGTCGATCTGTCGCGTTTCGGGTTGCCCCGCGAGCCGACGCTCGCGGACGAGATCGCCGCCGGTGTCGACCTCGTCGCCGTCTCCGGCGACAAACTGCTCGGCGGCCCGCAGTGCGGCATCATCGCCGGGCGCAGCGGGCTCATCGACGCGCTGCGGCGCAATCCGCTGCTCCGCGCGCTTCGCGTCGACAAGATGACGCTCGCCGCTCTCTCCGCGACGCTCGCGCTCTACGCCGAGCCTGGCCGCTTGCGCGATATCCCTTTCTTCACGATGCTGATGACGCCGCTCGACGATCTTCGCGCGCGCGCAGACGCGATCTGCAGCGCCACGAGCGACGCACGATCGATCGGCGTCAGCGCACGTGACGCCATGTCCGCGGTCGGCGGCGGCAGCCTGCCGACCTCGACGATTCCCTCCGCGGGCGTCGCTCTCACCTCACGTGAGACGAGCGTCGACGATCTCGCGGCGTACTTGCGCCGCCGCCGGCCGCCGATCATCGGACGGGCAGACGGCGACTGTGTCCTCCTCGACCTTCGCACGGTACGACCCGCGGAGGACGCCGCCATCATCGCGGCCATAATGTCCGCCCCGGCATGCGAATAGTCGGGACCGCCGGACACGTCGATCACGGCAAAAGCTCTCTCGTCATCTCGCTGACCGGCCACAATCCCGACCGCTGGGTCGAGGAGCGCGAGCGCGGCATGACCCTCGACCTCGGCTTCGCGCCGTTGCGCTTCCCCGACGGAGCCGAGGCGGGCATCATCGACGTACCCGGCCACGAGCGTTTCATCCATAATATGCTCGCCGGCGCGGCCGGTATCGACGTGCTCCTGCTCGTCGTCGATGCGCTCGAAGGCCCGCGAGCGCAGACGCGCGAGCACTTGCAGATACTCGGCTTTCTCAACGTCGCGCGCGCGATCGTCGTGCTCACGAAGATCGATCTCGCCGACGAGGCGGCGATCTCGCGCTCGACCGAGGCTGTGCGCGACGCGATCGCGGGAACGGCAGCCGACGGTGCCCCGATCGTGCCCGTGTCGAACGCGACGGGCCAAGGCATCGACGATTTGAAGTCGGCGATCCACGATGCGCTCCTCGCGCTTCCGCCGCGGCGCGATGACGCGCCGGCGTTCTTGCCGATCGATCGCGTCTTCGCACTGCCCGGCCACGGAACGATCGTCACAGGAACGCTTATGCAAGGGACGATCCGCGCGGGTGACACGCTGACGCTTCAGCCAGCCGGTCAACCGGCGCGCGTGCGCAGCTTGCAGACCTTCGGGCGCAAGACGGAAGCAGCACGCGCCGGCTCGCGCTTGGCGATCAACGTCCCTGGCATTGACGTCTCGACGACACGGCGCGGAGACGTCCTCACTTCGGCACGTGGGTTCGAGCCGTCGTCAGCGCTATCGGTCGAATTCACGCCTCTCGAAGATGCATTGCCGCTCTTGCGACGGCGCACCGCGGTGCGCGTCCACATCGGTGCCGCGGAGATCGAGGGACGACTCGTGTTCGGCGAGCGGCCGACGACAACGAAGCCGGTGCACGGGATCGTCGAGCTGTCGCGTCCGACGGTCACGTACCGCGGGGCGCGATTCATCGTGCGGCGGCTCAGCCCAAAGGATCTGCTCGGCGGCGGCACCGTGATCGCCACGGAGAGCGCCT
>JANWLL010000154.1 GCA_025450855.1 Vulcanimicrobiia bacterium | reverse complement strand
GCGTGTGCGGGCTTGAAGTTCTTGAAGTCCGTGTTGATGACGTGCTGGTCGCGTTCGAACCACAGGACGAGGATCGGCATCTTCTTGGTCAGGATCTCCTGGACTATCGCGTAGTCCGCTTTTCGCCGGCTCTGATCGTATTGCACGAGCGCGTCGTCTTCTGCGGCGTCGAGCGAGCGATCGCAGAACGCGTAGATGTTCCAGCCGTGCGGCGGCGCCAGATCGCACTTGAAGAGGATCGACTCGTCGGGGTCGATGCCGTTGGCCCACTGCTCGACGGCGACGTCGAACTTCTCGTTCTGCTCGATGCCGCCGGCCGCTTTCGATTCGTAGAGCACGTCCGACGGATAGTTCTTGATCGCGACCTCGATGCCGAGCTGGCGCCACTGCGCCTGCACGAGTGTCTCGACTCCGGTCATGACGGCGGAGCCGGTGAACCCGACGAGCGTCAGCTGCATCGCCGTGCCCTCTTTCGAACGCATGCCGCTGGAGCCACGGCGCCAGCCCGCTTCGTCGAGCAGCGCATTCGCTTTCGCGACATCGTACGGATACTTCGTCACGTTCGGATCGTGCGCCCACAGGTACGGCGGCTGATCGCTGTCCGCAGGCATCATGACGCCCTCCGTCACCTTCGCGATGAGCTCGTCGCGATTCGTGCCGTACGCGAGCGCTTGCCGGACCCGTACGTCAGACAGGGCGGGTACGCCCGCGTTGAAGCCGAGATCCGCGAAGCGCGTGAACGGCGACAGGACGATGCGCGTGCCCGGGATGCCCTTGAGGCTCGGCGCGAGAGACTGCGCGGCGCGGTAATAGAAATCGACGTCGTGCGTCTTTATCATCGTCAGCGCGGTGTTATCGTTGCCGATGAAGCGGAAGTCTATCTCCTTGAGCTTCGGCGGCCCGCGCCAGTAATGCGGGTTCGCGACGAACTTGATGAGCGAGCCTTTCTCGTACTCCGCGACGATGAACGGTCCGGTGCCGATCGGCTTATTCGCATAGTCCGTGCGGTTGAGATCGTGGAGACCGCCGAGGAGGTGCTTCGGTATGATCCCGTACGTCGTGTTCGACATCGTGAAGAACGTCGCGACGAAGGGCGCGAAGCGCTTTTTCAGGTGGATGACGATCGTGTGGTCGTTCGGAGCATCGATGCGCGCGATGTCCTCGTAGCCGAGTCGGCTCGGCACGGAGTTGTTGGGATTCATCACCTGCTGCCACGAGAAGATGACGTCCGCAGCGGTGAACGGCGCGCCGTCTTGCCATCTGACGCCGCGGCGCAGATGATACGTGATCGTCAGGCCGTCTTTGCTGATGCCGCCGTTTCCCAGCGTCGGTGCTGCGGTCGCCAGCTCGGGGACGAACTCGTTCTGATCGCTCCAATTGAGCAGATGTCCGGCCCAGAACATCGAGAGGTCGGTGTCGACGACTTGCGTGCCGATGATCGGCATGAGCGTGTCCGGCTCTTGGCGTGCGGCGACTCGCAGGACGCCCGGGATCGTCCACGCGTTCGGTCCGGATGACGACGCGGTCTGCTCCGACACTTTCGAGCATCCGATGCAGAGCAACGCGAGAAGCAAAGCGGGCCGCTTCATGCGGTTCACCTTGCGCCTCTCCGCTTGAGGGCCCTCTTCGACTACTGCCGGAGTCGCGGCGATAAGCTGCCGGTCAGTCCGAAGACCGCGACCGAGTTTCCGGTCGGAACGAAGACCTCGCCGTTGATGATCGTCGGGGTTATGTCAGGGTTTCCCTGAGGGTTGAACCACGGGCCGGCCGGAACGTCGACGAGCTGATCGCTCAAGTCGTTCGCGCTATACGCTTCGAGCCGCAGCGGCTGCGACAGCGGGTCGTCGGGCCGCTTGATCGCCCAGACGATGCCTGTTCCGTCGCGGCTCCCATGCGACGATACGAATGGGATCGAACCGCCTTCGCCCGTGTAGATATCCGGTGACATGTCGACGAGCTGGAATGACGTCGGCGCCGTGTTCAGGCGGAAGGCGCGGACGTGGTCCTGGTGGCCGACGAAGAACACGATCTCGCCGTTCGCGTTGGCGTAGAACGCCGGGCCGCCGTGGGTGCCGATATACGGCGCACCGATCGCGTGCGGGATCTCTTGGACGATGGCGTCAGGTCCGCCGGGATGATAGCCGCCCATGTCGTCTCGATCCATGAGATACATCGTGCGGTTCTTGCCGACGAGCACCGCGAGGTGCGCCGCGCCCGCGGATTGGTCGGGCAAGAGCATGACGCCGCCGCTGCCGATCTCTTTGTCTTTGAGTAGGGCGGCGTCTTGCGGGCAGAAGAAATCCTGGACCGCGAGCAGCGGCGAGAGCTTGACGACGCACTCGCCGAAATTGTTGCCGCCTTGATCGACGTCGACCGGTCCATTGCCGACCGAGAAATAAACCGACCCGTTCTTGTCACCCGAAAGGCCGAACCCGGCCATCCAAATGCCGGCGATGTACGAGTCGGACGGATCGCGCGTCGTCGTGAACGCGCCCGACTGACGCATCGTCCCTTCGTTGTACGCGAGCACCCAGCCGTGCGAACCGGCATGGTTGTTATCGCAGTGGGTGCCGAATCCGATATACACCTTGCCGTCGCTCGAGAGCAGGCCGGGCCGTTGCAGCGCCCAGCGTGGATCGAACAGGAGCGGCGTGCCGTCGCTCATCGTCACCGCCCCGCTGATGGTCGCCGGGCTGCCGGGCATATCCATGCCCGTCGACAGCGAGATCTTGCGCAGCTCCTGATACGCGAATGCGCCGCTCGGCGTCGACTGCATGAGCTTGTCGACCAGGAAGATCGCATCGAGCGAACGCTCCACGACGGGCGTTCCGGTGATGCCGACCGTCGGCCAGACGTTGTGGCAGCTGACGAACGTCGACGGCATCGCGGTGATGCCCGCCGACGGATTCGCGAAGTTCCGGAGCCAGAGCAGCGCGCCGGATTCCGCGTCGAACGCGTACACCGAATCGTTCTCGGTCGCGACGAGCAGCACGTCGTGAGCGACGCCGTTGATCGTCTCGTTTCGCAGGAACAGCGGCTCGGCGTAGACGTCGCCGTCGACCGGGAGGTTCATGAGCTGCGTGAAGCGTGAGGATCCGACGTTCGCCTGCGTCAGCGTGTATTCGAACCGATTCCATCCGGTGCGCAGATCGTCGACGTGGTATGTCGACACGTCGGCGAAAACCTTACCGGCTGCCGATCGCCGGGTTCCGATCCGCGATCGCTCGACGGCGATCGTCACGGCGCCGGGCTCGATCGTCGATTTGAGCGGTACGATCGTCTGGCCACGGCCGGCGACAACGCTTCCGGCATCGCGTCCGTCCGCGTATACGTCGATGCGGGCGCCGGGTCGAGCGTTCGAGACGACGGCGTACGTCGAGTTCTGGTCGAGCGGCGACAACAGCAACGTTCCGGCTAATGATGCGACGGCGAATAGGGCGGCTATCACGGGTGAGTGCCTCCGGGTTCATGCAGCGTTCACCGGCATTTTTGCGCTGGTCCGCTGCTCGAACCCCCTGGCCCAAGGTCCCTTTTCGGGTGGCTTTGGTGACCGAACGGCCTGGAGGCTAGCCGTGGAAGATGAAATATGAAGTAAGCGCGATGCCGACTATGACGACCGCCAGCCGGACGCGCCTCGGATCGATCTTGCGAGCGATCTTCGCGCTCGCGTAGCCGCTGAGGATCGACGCGACGATCATCGGCACCGCATACTGCCACACGACGAGATGCGCGACGATAAAGATGACGACCGCGGCGCCGTTGGTGACGGCGCCGAGCACCGCCTTGAGCCCGTTCATCGAGTGGATGTCGCCGACGTCCATGAGCGAGAACGCGGCCAGCATCATGATGCCGATACCGCCGCCGAAATAGCCGCCGTACACGGCGACCGCGAACTGGATGATCCCGACGAGCGTCAGTGCGCCGGCGGCGCGATCCGAACGCGAACCGATGACGACGCTGATGCGATCGCTGAGCGCGAAGAGGAGCGTCGCGAATCCGAGCAGGTATGGGATGAGGCGTCTGAACTGCAGCTCGGGCGTCGCGAGGAGCGCAAGCGCGCCCGCCAGCCCGCCGGCGATGCTCACGCACGCGAGGACGATGACGGTACGCCGGTCGGCCGAGAAGTCGCGCCGATAGCCCCACGCCGAGGCGAGCGCACCCGGCCAAAGGGCGATCGTGCTCGTCGCGTTCGCCTCGATCGGCGCGACGCCCGCGACGAGGAGCATCGGAAAGGTCAGGAAGCTTCCGCCGCCCGCGACCGCGTTGAGCGCTTGGCCGACGACGGCGGCCAAGAAGAGCAGGACGACGTCGGCATGCGGCACGGGCGTCGCGTTTCAGCGCGACGCC
Source organism: Vulcanimicrobiia bacterium (assembly GCA_025450855.1). Taxonomy (GTDB): domain Bacteria; phylum Vulcanimicrobiota; class Vulcanimicrobiia; order Eremiobacterales; family Eremiobacteraceae; genus JANWLL01. Next base: position 15,867 of record JANWLL010000154.1, on the reverse strand, counting down.
CGTTCGATACTCCTAGTCCGGTGATATCCGCCTGCTCAGAATGCTCCCGTACCGATCGGGGTCCCGAGTCCGGTCGGACCGTCGTAGCCCGCTTGCGCCGTGCACAAGAACGTGCCGCCGCACGACCCGTTCGTGCCGCTCGTCACGTCGGTGAGCGAGGCGGTATTCGCGTAGGCGTTGGAGGCGTACGTCAAGGTCGAGCCATTGCCTGCGATCGCGTAGACAGCGGCGATCAGCGGCGCGGACACGCTCGTGCCCCCCGCTGTGCACCAACCGGACGGCTTGCACGTATTGCCGAACGTGTCGTAGATCGCGACGGGCGTGTTGGTATCCGCCACCGCCGAGACGTCGTTTCCGATGCGTTTCGAGCAGACGCTCGTGTACGCCGACCCGAGCGCAGTCTGCCAGGCCGGCTGCGCGATAAATTGGCTGCAGCCGCTGCCGGTGCCATTGCCGCCCGCCGCGCTGCCCCACGCCTTTTGCGACCAGACTGACCCGACGTGCGTCAGGGCGGTCCCGCCGACGGCCGTGACGTGCGCTGACGCAGCAGGGAAGTTCACGCCGTACCCGTTGTCGCCCGCCGAAGCGGTGATCATGATGCCGGGGTGGGTGAAATGCGAGTCGTCGGTCGTTTCTTGAGAGTATTCCGACCCTCCCCAACTGTTCGAGATGACCGTCGCCGCACACGTCGTCGCCGCGACGTCCTCGGCGGGGTAGAAGTTATTCGAGTTCGGGCTGGCCGTCTCCATGATGGTGATCCTGCAGTTCGGGCAGATGGCTGAGGCCATATCCAGATCCAACGACTCCTCGCCTTCCCAGCCTCCGGTCGGGTCCGTTCCCGGCAACGGCGACGTTTTGCCGTTCTGGTTCACCTTGAGGAAGCAACCGTTGGCGGTCGTGCAGGCGGATAGTCCGAACGTCGTCCGGTAGGTGGCGAGGTCCGTTTCCGCGCTCGGGTCATCGAAGGCGTCGACGATCACAAGGGTCTGACCGACTCCGCCGGTGGTCGACGCGGCGGTCAAGCCGTAGGCGCTCTGCAGATCGGACGGACCATAACCGCTTGGCAAAATGTCATGCTTGACGTCGGTCCGCAGCCACGCAAAACAACGCATCATACCGGGGCCGGCCGTCGGGCAAAGACGGATCGCCGTGCCGGGACCGACGCTTTTCGGTACGACTGCGTGGCTGAAATCCTCGGCCACTTCCGTGCCGAACGAGCGCACGCCGCTTTGCACCTTCGCTTGACAGGTGACCGTCGTCGGGCTTGGATGCGGCTGCACGATCGCCGGCGCGGCGCTGCTGCCGCCGCCTCCACACGCGGCCGCCGCGAGCGCGGTGAGCGCGCAGATGATAAGACCGATCCCCGTTTTCGAAATGCGCATGATCGCCATTGTGGGTTCGACTCCGATCGCGAGGGCGCATGGCATGCCGACGAGCCGCCTGAACCCGCGCTCATGTAGATATTACGTACTAAAGCTATCGGCAGTTCGTCGGTCGCGAACCGGCGTCAGCAAGCTTTCATGAAAATGTAAACGTGTCGCCCGTCACCCTGGCGGCCAACCGAAATGTCGGCCCGAGAGCACGTGCACGTGGAGGTGGTAGACGGTCTGCCCCGCGTCCGCTCCGTCGTTGACGACGACCCTGAAGTCGCGGTCCTTGACGACCTTTGCGGCGACGGACATCAGCCGTCCGAGCAGCTTCTCTTCTTCTGCCGCCGCCTGGAGGCGCGGATGGTGCTCGCGCGGCACGACGAGGATGTGCGTCGGCGCCATCGGCTTCACGTCCGCGAACGCGACGCAGGCTTCATCTTCGTAGAGGAACTTGGTCCCGTACTTGCCCCCGACGATGTCACAGAAGATGCACGGCTCGGCCACGATCAGCGCCCTCCGCCGACCGACACTGCGTTGAAGTCCTGGAAGTCGTCGGGTCGCGGAGTGAAGCCTTCTATCGACTTCTTGAAGACCGTCGGCGGCGCGGTGTGCACGATCGCGACGAGCGGCGCCTGGTCGCGCAAGATCTCGAGCGCCTTCTTGTAGATCTCGGCTCGCCGAGCCTGGTCGATCGTCGTCTGCGCTCTGAGCATGAGATCGTGGAACTGCGCGTTCTTCCAAAAGCAGACGTTCTGCGCTCCCGGCGGCACCGCGGTATTTTCATCGAGCAGCGTGTCGAGGAAGTTGTCGGGGTCGCCGTTGTCGCCGGTCCAGCCGTACAACGCCAGGTTGTGCTCGCCGTCTTGGACCTTGTATAGATAATTGCTCCACTCGAAGCCTTCGAGCTTCGCATCGATGCCGATCGCCTTGAGATTCGCTTGGATCGCCTCGGCGACTCGTTCTGGCTCCGGCAGATACGGCCGCGGCGTCGTCATGTACCAGAGCGTCGTCGAAAAGCCGTTCGGGTAGCCGGCTCGCGCGAGCAGGCGCCGCGCGCCGGCGGGATCGTACGGATACGACGTCTTGACGCCGCTCGGCCACACGACGGGCGGCAAGAACTCCGTCGCCGCGAACGCGCCAGGATCGTAGAAATGCTGCACGATCGCCATGGCGTCGATCGACTCGCTGATCGCGCGTCTTACGAGCACGTTGTCGAACGGCTGCTTGAGCTCGTTCATCGCGAGGAACATCGTGTTGTTCGCCGGCTCGCGATAAACGCGCAAGTCGGGATCCTTTTCGATCTGCGGCAGGCTTTCCGGCGTCGGGTATTCCCAGCCGTCGATCTCGCCCTTTTGCAGCGAGAGCAGACTCGAATCCGCCGTCGGGATGTCTTTGAGTACGACGGTCGCGACCTTCGGCTTGCCGCCCCAATAATCGCCGTACGCGCGCAGCGTTATGTGGTCGTCGTGCACCCACTCGGCGAGTTCGAACGGACCGGTGCCGACCGGATGCTGCGAATAGTCCTCACCCGTATTCTGGATCGCCCGCGGCGACGAGATCGAGAACGACGGCATCGCGAGGTTGGCGAGCAGCGGTGCGGACGGTTTCGTCAGGTCGATCTCGACGACGCTCGTCGAGACGGCCTTGACGTCGCGGATGATGCCGGGGAAACCGCCGAATTGGCTCTCGTAATACGTGAAGTCGCCGCCTTTATGGTAGGGGTCGCTCTTGAGGCGCCAGCGATCGAAGTTGAACTTGACGGCAGCTGCGTCGAACGGCGAGCCGTCTTGGAACTTGACGCCTGGTCGCAGGCGGAACGTCCAGACCGTGCCGCTGCTGTCGTGCGTCCACGACATCGCGAGCGCCGGCTCAACGGCGAACGACCCGGGCTTGTAGCGGGTGAGACCTTCGAGGACGTTATGCACGACGCTGAGCGACATGCCGTCGGGAGCGAACGCGGGATCGAGGTTGACGGCGTCCTTGTTCCTTCCATAGACGAGCGTGTCGGAGCCGGCGCCGTTGCCGCCCCCAGAACAAGACGAGCTCAGCAATGCGCAGACCATCGCGATGACGAGCGCGCGCGACCGCATCGGTAGACCTGACCTTTCGGCGGACGTCATCGGCCGTTCACCGGACGATGCCGAACGACCACTTGAAATCGAGCGGGTTGCCGGCGGTATCGGTGCCCGTCACCTCGACGGCGATCGTGCCGCCGCTCAACGCCGATGCCGGCAAGTACGAGATGAAGGCGGCCGTCCGCGTCGCCTGCGCGCTCACGTCGTTGCCATCGACGAATATCTTCAGCGACTGCGCGTCCATGCCGCGATCGCCGAAGGTCGAGAACGTCGCGTAGATGTTCGGCTTCGCGTTGTTCACTTGCGATCCGGCTTCGGGTTTCACGTCCCCGACCGTCGGGGGCGACGTGATGATCGCCAGCGGGTCCGGCCCTTCCGCCTGAGCGGTTATGCCGTTCTTCTGGAGGCGGACGATGATCGGTGCGTCGACGAGATTCGTGCCGACGTCGACGACGTACGTCCCTTCGTAGTGACCCGGACGCGTCTCGCTCATGCGATTCGCGACGACGACGTTGCTGAGGTCGAAGAGGGCGGTGCCGCCCGGCGTGCCGTCCATCGTCACGTGCAGCGTCTGGCCGGCACGAAAAGCGTGGTCGGCGTCATCGGTCACGCCCGCGATCTCGATGCCGCCGCTCGACCCGCTCGTCATGCCGGAAGGCGGTGACGCCGTCGCCGACGCACGCATGCCGCCGGGTGTCAGCGCGACGACGTCGCGGACCTTGCCCGTCCGCGGGTCGGATCGGACCGTGACGAGATCTCCCGCCTGCAGGTCGGCGAACGTCGCCGACCTGCCGTCGAGCATGACCGTCGTCTGCGACGGGTCCGCTTCGACGACACGCCCGTTCGTCAATACCATATTCTCAGCCGACGCGCTCGCGATCTTGCCGCCGAAGCCGGTGTAGATGTCGGCGATCGCGATGAGGTGTCCGCCGGAGTCGACCGTTGCGATGAGCGTGTCGCCGGGCCGCACCGCCGAGAGCGGCCCCGAGCCCGTCGACCCGCCATGCGTGTCGCGGAACTGGATCTTCGTCCCTTCGGGCACGGTGATCGTGTACGTGAGATGATCGACGTCGATCGCGACAGCCGGCGGCACCATGCTCGTCTGCACGTCGGTGACGGTGCCTTCGAGCGTGTTCGCGCTCGGCAGCGCGTTTCGCGCCGAGCCCGCGCCGGGCGCCGTGTTGACGCCGCGCGTCGAGACGACGACCGAATGCGATGGTTGATCGTAACCGACCGTCGCGCCCATCGTGAGTGCGGTCGCGCGCAGCGGCATCATGACACGCCCGCCGACGAAGAGCGGCGGCGCATCGAGCGAACGGCGCTCACCGTTGACGAGCGCGACCGCTTTGCCGATGATAAGGACCGCCTCGCGGAATTCCGTCGTGATCGTCGCTTGCTTGCGCGTCTTGTCGTACGCGACGTGCGCGCCCAGCGCATCGCCGAGCGAGCGGAGCGAGACGTACTCTTTGCCCTTGATCGTCGCGAGCACGCTCGATGCGAGCGATTTCCCGTCGACCGTGACCGGCGTCGGCGGCACCGCAGCGCCGAGCGCAAGCGCGGCGAGGACGATCGCGATCGCGAGGTTACGCACCGCCGATCGCCTCGCGATACACCGCTGCCGTGTTGCGCGCGGTCGCATCCCAGGAGAACATCGAAGCGCGTCCGCGACCGGCCGCGCGGAGCCTCGCCGACTCGGCCGGATCCCGAAGGAGCGTCGTGAGCGCTCGCGCGAGCGCCTCGACGTCGCGAGGTGGGAAGACGAGCGCCGCCCCGCCCGCTGTTTCGACCAGGGCGGGAGTATCCGCGACGACGCACGGTGCGCCCGCGGCCATCGCCTCGATGACGGTCAATCCGAATCCCTCGTAGAGCGACGGCTGGATGACGCCAGCGCTCGCCGCATATAACGCGATGAGGTCGCGTTCGCCTACGTGACCAAGCCGCACGATTCTGCCGCCGAGCTTTTCGTACCTATCGATGGCGAAGTCGAACGGATCGTCCTCCGTGATGGCGAGATCGCTCGGGTCGTCGACCTTCGCCCAGGCGGCGACGAGAGTCTCGACGTTTTTGTGCTTGCGGTGGTTGCCCGCGTATAAGAAATACGTCGGTGCGAGTCCGAAACGTTCCGCGACGGTGCGGCGCTCCGAAAGATCGGCGACCGCGCCGGCTCCGAACGACTCCGAGACGCCCATCGCCACGGGCCGCACGCGCTCCGGCGCGACACCAAGGAACTCGTGCGCGTCAGCCACCGTCGCCTTTGTCGGCACGATGACCGCCGCAGCGCCGCGAGCGACCGGCCCGACGAGGAGCGCGTAGTACGGCGGGATCTTCCACGAATGGTAGGCCGGAAAGCGGCGATGGATCAGATCGTGGATCGTGTAGACGTACGGGAACGGCGACCAGCGCGGCGCGTACGGCGTCGGATAGTGGCCTAAGACCGGGCGAACGGCATTGATGCGCTTCGCAAGACCGAACAGTTCGCCGAACGAACCGTTGCCGGCGGCGCGCTTGTCGATCCGCAGCGTGCCCATGTCGGGATGGAGCTCGACGTCTTCATCGGTCAGCGCGACGAAGCGCATGTCCGGCGCGACCTTTGGCAAGCGTTTGACGAGCTCACGGACGTACGTCTTCATGCCGACGGACATCTGCCTCGTCATGCGGGCATCGATCGCGACGAGCGGCGAGCTCACCTCGGCGTGCGGAGCGCTTTCGTCGCGACGACCGCCGGATACAACGCGCTCGCGACGCTCACGTAGATGCCCGCCCAGCCGTCGAGCACGCCGCGACGCCAGGTCAAGAGCCACGCGGCGCGGATCGGCATGACGAGCCATGCGGCGACGAACTCGCCGAACGTCGCGCGATGCGCACCGGCCTCCGCATCCGTGTAGTGTTTGAACTTCCGCCTGTAGTCATCGACCGACGCATACGAATGATGGATGACGTGGCCGCGCAGCTCCGCGGTCCGCCCAGGCGCCTCGTAGTACACATGACCCGCGGCTTGCCGCCTCGCGTTATCCGCCTTCTGCGATGCGCGGCCTTTGCGATACATCCGGACTTGGCGGTCGGGCCACCACGACGCGCCGCGGATCCACTGATCGCCGAAATAGTTCGCGCGCGGGATCGAGTACGCATCGATCGCCGGCGACGGCTCGAGCGCCGCGATCTCAACCGCGAGCGGCGTCGCCACTCGCTCGTCCGCGTCGAGCGTGAACACCCACTCGGTTTGGACCAGCTGCTCTGCAGCCGCTCGGGCGGGCCCGACCCCGCGCCACGGTGCGACAGCGACGCGCGCGCCCATGTCCGCCGCGATGCTTCTCGTGCGATCGGTCGATTCCGAATCGAAGACGAGCGCCGGCGCCCCCGATGGGAGCGACCTCAGGCACTCCGCGATGTTACGTTCCTCATCTCGCGTAAGGACGACGAACGTGATGCCGGCGGGATCCATGTGCGGGCGCGGGCAGCTCAGCCGGTCGTGCCGTCTTTGCGGTGGTGGAGGATGAACGGCAGACCCTCGGGATCCGTGCCGAAGGCCATGTTGCACGTCGGGATGTCCTCGATCGTGTCGTGGAACTTGACGCCGCGCCCCTTCAGTTCTGCGACTGCCCCTTTCACGTCGTCGACCGCGAACATGACGCCGCCGCCGTTGGTCTGACCCGATTCGGATTTATAGAGCCCAAAGGAACCGCCGCCCGGGAAGGTCCATTCCGTGAAGAAACTCGGCATCGCGACGGTCGGTTCGGCGCCGAGCAGATCGGTGTAGAACTTCGTCTGAGCGCCTATGTCATTCACGGTGTAGTAGGTCGCGTCGACCGCCTTGACCTTATTCGACGTCGTAGCTGCCATGGCCGGTTCACCCCTCGAGCGTCACGAAAAAGTCCGGCAAGAGCGCCGGACGCGGACGCTTCGGCGAGCTCGACCTACGCGCCTATCCTCTGGACGGCACCCGCCGATTCGCTGCTGCGCGCACACGCGATACACGCTTCGATGAAGCCGGTGTAGAGGGGGGCCGGTCGCGTCGGACGCGATTTGTATTCCGGATGCGCTTGCGTGCCCAAGAACCACGGATGCGCGGGCAGCTCGATGACCTCGACAAGATCCGCGTCGACGTACAGCCCCGAGAAGACCATGCCGCGGCGCTCGAATACCTCGCGATAGCGGTTGTTGAATTCGAACCGGTGGCGATGCCGTTCGGTGATCTCGAGCTCGCCGTACGCACGTGCCGCGACCGTTCCCGGCGTGAGACGGCACGGGTACGTGCCAAGGCGCATCGTACCGCCGAGCGCCTGAAGGTTGCGCTGGTTCTCCATGAGATCGATGACCGGATGCGGCGTGTCCGGCTCGACCTCGCGCGTGTGCGCGCCCTCGAGTCCGCAGACGTTGCGCGCGAACTCGACGCACGCGAGCTGCATGCCGTAGCAGATGCCGAGGAAGGGCACACCGCTTTCGCGGGCGTGGCGGATCGCGAGCAGCTTACCCTTGATGCCGCGTGCGCCGAAACCGGGAGCGACGAGGATGCCGGCCGCGCCGTCGAGCGCTTCAAGCCCGCGGTCTTCGAGCGTCTCCGAGTCGACGCGCAGCACTTCGACTTCCGTGTTGTGCGCGACGCCCGCGTGGTAGAGCGCTTCGTTGATCGAGATATACGCGTCTTTGAGCTCGACATATTTGCCGACGAGCGCGACGCGAACGGTTCCCTTCGGCCGCTGGATGCGGCGCACCATCGCGCGCCAGTCTTCCAGGTCGAGCGAACGATCGGCGAACCCGAGTTTCTGGGTGACGGCGTCGGCGAGCCCTTCGGCTTCGAGATTGAGCGGCACTTGATAGATGCTCTGGGCGTCGCGCGACTGCACGACCGCCGATGGCTTCACGTCGCAGAACAGCGCGATCTTCTCTTTGATCTCCGGCGTCAGAGGATATTCCGTCCGGCAGACGATGGCGTCGGGCGTGATCCCGATCGCCCGCAGCTCGCGAACGGAGTGCTGTGTCGGCTTCGTCTTCAGCTCGTCGGCCGCACCGAGGTGCGGCACGAGGGTCAAGTGGACGTACATGACGTGGTCGTCGCCGACGTCGTGGCGGAACTGGCGGATCGCTTCGAGGAAAGGGAGCGATTCGATGTCGCCTACCGTGCCGCCGACCTCGACGATGCACACCTCGGCACCGCTGGCGACGGCGACCTGCTTGATGCGCGCTTTGATCTCGTTCGTGATGTGCGGGATGACTTGCACCGTGCCGCCGAGGTAATCCCCACGCCGTTCTTTGTCGATGACGGCGCCGTACACCTGACCGGTCGTCACGTTGTGCAGCCGCGTGAGGTTCTCGTCGATGAAGCGCTCGTAGTGGCCGAGGTCGAGGTCCGTCTCGGCGCCGTCCTCGGTCACGAAGACCTCGCCGTGCTGGTACGGATTCATCGTACCGGCGTCCATATTGATGTACGGATCGAGCTTTTGGATGCTGACCGAGATGCCGCGGCTCTTGAGCAGCCTGCCGAGCGACGATGCGGCTATGCCTTTACCGAGCGACGAGACGACGCCGCCCGTGAAAAAGATGTACTTCGTCATCGTCACTGCGCTCCGTCGCTGTCGCCGGCATATAAACGAGCGCGTCCGTCAGAGCGGCCGGTGCCTGGATGTCGCGGCTTCCGCAGCCGCGCAATCCTGAAGCACCTGCACCCATAACGGACGCAATTCATGTACTTTTCGATTCCGGCTACCGGAAGCCGAATCCTGCCTAGCGCGCCCAGTCCCGAGGTTGGAAGAACCGCAGCGCCGCCTCTTCACGGCTGTCCGGCGCTGGCGCCCAGCCGTATTGCCAACGAGCGAGCGGCGGGAGCGACATGAGGATCGATTCCGTCCGGCCGTTCGTCGCCAGGCCGAACGACGTGCCGCGATCGTACAGCAGGTTGAACTCGACGTAGCGGCCGCGGCGATAAAGCTGGAACGCTCTTTCCTGCTCGCCGTGGCGTTCGTCGCGCCGGCGGCGTGCTATCGGTTCGTACGACGGCATGAACGCGGCGCCGCAATCGCGCACGAACGCGAACGTCGCCTCGAGATCGCCGCGCAGCTCGTCGAAAAATATCCCGCCGACGCCGCGCATCTCGCCGCGGTGCGGCAAGAAGAAATACTCGTCGCACCATTTCTTGAAGCGCGGGTAGTATAGCGTATCGTGCGCGTCGCACGCGCGCTTCCACGTCGAATGGAAATGGCGCGCGTCACTTTCGTACGGATAGTACGGCGTGAGGTCGCTGCCGCCGCCGAACCAGGCGTCCGAGCCGCGCTCGAAATAGCGGAAATTCGCGTGGATGGTCGGCACCATCGGACTGCGTGGATGGAGCACGAGCGAGACGCCCGTCGCGTAGAATTCGCGATCCGTACCGCCCAAACGCGCGAGCGCGGCGTCACCGAATTCGCCCCACACAGCCGAACGGTTGACACCGGCCTGCTCGAACAGGGCGCCGTCGCTCAGGATCGCCGTCACGCCGCCGCCGCCGCCGGGCCGTTGCCAGCGATCGCGCTCGAACGTGCCACTGCCGTCGAGCCGCTCGAGCGCGCCGACGAGCTGGTCGTGGATCTGCTCGACCCACTCCTCGACGCGATGACGAAGCGGTTGTGCGGGCGACGTCACGCGACGACGACCATTCGCTCGAGGCCGGCTAGGTCGCTTACGACCTCGACGTCCTTTGCGGGAAACGCTCGCTTGGCCAGCCCTGCGAGGTCGAGCGCGTTTCGCGGCCCGCATTCCATGTAGACCGCGCCTCCTTCTGCGAGAAATCGAGGAGTGGCCGGAAGCATGCGACGGTAGACCTCGAGCCCGTCCCCACCGCCGAAGAGCGCCTGCGGCGGCTCGAATTCGCGCACGCCGGGTTCGACCAGCTCGCCATCCGACTGCCCGACGTACGGCAAGTTCGCGACGATCGCGTCGAACCGGCTGCTCTTGTCGATGGCATCGAAAAGGTCGCTGACCAAGAGCGTCACTTGGTCCGCGAAGCCGAGCGAATCGACGTTCGCGATGGCGACGTCGAGCGCATCGCGATCGACGTCGGTCGCGACGATCTGCGCGTCCGGCAACGCGTCGGCGAGCGCACAGGCGATCGCGCCGGCGCCCGTGCCGAGATCGAGGATGCTCGCTTTGACCCCGCGATGATCTCTGACGACGCGCGCGACGAGTTCTTCGGTTTCCGGGCGTGGGATGAGGACGCGCCGATCGACGATCAAACGCAGGCCGCAGAACTCCTTGACGCCGACGATATACGCGACGGGTTCGCCGGCTTTTCGGCGCGCGACCATCGTTGCGAGCCGGCGCAGCGTGGCCCTGTCGACGATATTCTCGCCGTAAGCGATGAGAGCGGACGCGTCGAGTTCGAGCGCGCTGGCCGCGAGGACACGAGCATCGAGCGCGGGCGTCGGCGACCGGCCGGTGAGCTCGACGCGGCCGGCTTCGATGGCCGCGGCGATGCTCAGATCAGAGGCCGTCATCGCCGGCGAGGCGACGGCGCTGCTCGTCTGCGAGCAGCGCGTCGATGACCGCGTCGAGGCCGCCGTCGAGAATACCCTTGAGATTGCCGGTCGAGAGCCCGATGCGATGGTCGGTGAGGCGATCTTGCGGAAAATTGTACGTGCGGATCTTCTCGCTCCGGTCGCCCGTACCGACCTGCGCGCGACGCGCGCTCGCGGCCTTCTCCTCCTGTTCCCGCAACTTCGCTTCATAGAGATGGGCGCGCAGCAGCTGCATCGCGCGTTCGCGGTTCTGGAGCTGCGATCGTTCCTCTTGGCACGCGACGACGGTGCCGGTCGGTTTGTGCGTGATGCGGATGGCCGACTCCGTCTTGTTGACGTGCTGGCCGCCCGCGCCTTGTGCGCGGTACGTGTCGATCTGCAAGTCGGTCGGATTGATCTCGATCTCGACGGCATCGACCTCAGGCATGACGGCGACCGTCGCTGTGGATGTGTGGATTCGTCCGCTCGCTTCCGTCGCCGGCACGCGCTGGACGCGGTGGACGCCGCTCTCGTGTTTGAATAGCCGGTAGGCGCCTCGCCCTTTCACGCCGATCACCGCTTCCTTGTAGCCGCCGGCACCGGTCTCTTGCGTGCTGATGAGCTCGGTCTTCAAGTGATGCGCTTCGGCGAAGCGCAAGTACATGCGCATGAGGTCGGCCGCGAACAGTCCGGCTTCATCACCGCCCGTTCCAGGTCGAAGCTCGATGAAGATGTCTTTGTCGTCGTTCGGATCTTTCGGGATCAAGAGTTCTTTCAGACGCTCTTCGCTTTGCGCGAGCTCCGAACGCAGACGCTGGATCTCGCCGCGCGCCATCTCGGCGATGTCGGCGTCGGAATCGCGCGCCATCGGCTCCGCTTCGGCGAGCTGCTTTTCGAGCACGCGATGTTCGCGCCACGCCGAAACGGCCGGCTCGAGCGACGCGCGCTCCTTGGCCAGCCTCTTGTTCTCCTCGGGTTCGAATGCGCCGGCGCCCATCGCCGCGAGCCGCCGCTCGACGTCGTCGAAGCGCGACTCGACGACGCGAAGCCGGGCCTCGAGCGTTCCGCCGTTATCCATAACAGTTGTGACCGTCGACCGTGGTAACCCCGACCTGCGCGGCTACTCCGCCTTTGCGTCTTTCGCGTCGGCCGATTTGGCCTTGGCGGCCTTCGGCTTTGCGGCTCGCGGAGCGCGCTTCGGCTTCGCGGGTTTCGCCTCGGGCTCAACAGTCGGGGCTGCGGCCTCGGGCGCGGGTGCCGTTGCGACTAGTGTGCTCGCAGCCGCCGATTCCGCTTGGGGCGGCGCCGGCTCAGCGGCGACGGGCTCGGGTGTCGGTGCCGCCGGTTCCAATGCGATCGGTTCTGCCACGATCGGTTCCGATGCGGTCTGTGTCGGCACGACCGCCTCCGGCGCGGGCGCCGCTTGCGCCTTCGGAGCCGGTGGCTGTGGCTTCGGTGCGGGCGCTTTCGCTTTGGCCGCTGCACCGTTCGTCTTCACGGGCGCGGTCTCGGGCTTCGAAGCGGCACCGTTGGTTTTCGGTGCGGCCGCCTTTTGTTCGCCGGCCTTCGCCTTCTTCGATTGCTTGCTCTCGACCGTGCCGTACTTCGTCATGAACTTCTCGACGCGGCCTTCCGTGTCGACGAACTTCTGCTTGCCGGTGAAGAACGGGTGGCACGCCGAGCAGATCTCGACGTGCAGCTTCTCGACGGTCGATCCCGTCTTGAACGTGTTGCCGCAAGCGCAGACGACGGTGGCTTCAAACCACTTGGGGTGGATCTTCTGTTTCACGAGGGGTACCTTTCGATTCGGACGCTGCCCGGCGGATGCTTCGGCGACAAGATGTCCCGCAATCCGCCACGTGCGCCGACAGCCATTTTACCACACGGAGCGCGCGCGGTCAAAGTCGATTGTTCATGGCGACGCTATTTGAGGTATTTGTCGAACCAACCGACCCAGCGGCGGTAGATGTCCTCGCCGCGGATTGGATCGCTCGGATAGTGGCCGTCGACCGGATACGCGACGAACTCGACCGGCACACGATGGTCGCGAAGCGCGTGGAAGAACTCGTAGTCTTCGACAATCGGAACGCGTACGTCGCCCGTGTCGTGAAGGATGAGCGTCGGCGTCGTCACTTGGTCGGCGTACGTGATCGGCGACTGCTCGACGTACGCATCGCGGATCGCCTTCGACGTCCAGGGTGAACCTTCGAAATAGTACTTGCCGATGACGTTGTAATCCGAGATGGCGTAGTCGACGAACGCGTCGGTCGGCGCGGCGCCGGCGACCGCGGCCTTCCATATATGGTAGTGTCCGATGAGCCAGGTGGTCATGTAGCCGCCGTACGACCAGCCGCTCACCCCGATCCGCGACGTGTCGACGAAGCCGAGCTTCTCGACGGCCTCGATGCCCGCCAGGACATCCTTACCCGGACCGTCGCCGGCGTCATTGAAGATCGCTACTTGATAGGCGTCATCGAGTTCGTCACTGCCGCGGTAGTTCGGCTCGAACACGGCGTAGCCGTGCGCGGCGAAGAGCTGCGACAGTCCCTCGTAGTCGGTGTCGAATGCCTCGACGCTCGCCCAGTTCGGACCACCGTGGATCTGCAACACGAGCGGGTACTTCTTGCCCGCCACGTAGTCGGCCGGATACGTAAGAACCCCGTCTTCGTGGTACCCGTCGGGGCCCACCCAGTCGACGTGCGTGACTCGGCCGAGATGCATCGCTGTGAACGAGCCGTTGAAGTCGGTGAGACGTCGGGGCATGGCGTCGAGCGACGACATGTAGTAGAGTTCCGTCGGGCGCGCCGGCTCCGAACCCGGGAACGTCATCGCGCCGTTGTCGCGGACGTCCACGGTCGCACCGCCCGACGGCACCGCGCCGGGATTCACCTGACCCGTGTCGATCATCCGGGTCGCTCCGTCTTCGTCGACTCGCCAGAGGCGCGCCCACGTGCCGTCGTGCGCGAGGACGATGAGCGAGCGCGAATCGGGCATCCAACGCGCGTCGATCGCGTTGCGGTCGAGCACGTACGTCGTATCCTTACCGATGCCGCCCGAAGACGATGTGACGAAGAGGTCGTTGAACGCGACCGCGTCGCCGTTGCGCGGATACCAATACATGATGCGCGATCCGTCCGGCGAGTACTCGCCGCCGGCTTCTTCGCCGGCGTGCGCGGTTAGCGGATGCTGACGGCCCGTCGCGACGTCGACGAGCATGATCTTCGTGGAAACGCCGTCGGTCTTGTACGCGTTCGGCATTTGCGTGTACGCGATCGTCTTGCCGTCTTCCGACCACGAGAACCACGCCTCGGGCACGGCTTGCGGCAAGATCACCTCGCCCGGCGGCAGACCCTTTGAACCGCTCGTCAAACGATGCGGCGTGCCGCCTTGCGCGCCTGTCGTCCAGAGATGCCATGGCTGGGGCGCGGAGGTGGCGAGATAGTCGTTATCACCGACGACAAACGCGATCGGGTTCTTCGGCTTGTCGGCTGTGACGTAGGCGAAGGCCCCACCGTCGGGCCGCCAGGCGTACGAGTCGACGCCTTCCGAAGCGTGGGTGACCTGCTTCGGCGTGCCCCCGCTCTCAGACATGACGAAGATCTGCGACGCGTCGCTGCCCGCTCCCGATATCCCGTCGGCGAGGAACGCGATGCGTGTGCCGTCGGACGAGAAGCGCGGCGCGCTCAAACCCGTCATCGTGGCCGTCATCGTGCGGATCGCCCTTGTGGCGATATCGATCTGGTCGAGATCGGTATTCACATCGTTCGAATCGAAATCGTATGACGTCTTGACGAATATGATAGCGCGCCCATCGGGAGTGAAGCGCGGTTCGGAAATGCCGACCTCGCGTCTAAGGTCAGCCAGCGTCATGAGACGGTCGTTCGCAAAGCTTGGCGAGGCCTGGACGGCGAGTAGCGCCGACGTGATGACGGCAATCGTGATGCTGCGTTGCATGCCCCTGCAGTTCACTTTGCAAGCGCAAGTGCCTTGCTAGACGCGCGGTTTCGGAGCGGGATAAGCGACGCGACAGGTCACCGCAGGAGGACCGTAACATGGCTTGGCTTCCAATCGCTTCGGCTGCAGTCGAGCTGCTCGGCCAACACGCGACCGATGCAGCGCAACAAGCGATGATCGGCGCTGACGAGACGCATCAGCTCATGCTTCAAGCGCAGGAGATGGCACACCAAGAAGTCATGGACCAACGCAGCGAGCAGTTCAACGAGGCGGTTCAAGAGCGCTCGGAGCGTATGCGCGAGAGGTCGCTGCTCGACGATCTCAACATGACCGATCGCAAGATCGACGATAAGCTGACCAAGGACTGGCTCACCCTCATCCGCGGCCAGTAGGTTTGGGTAGCAGGTGTAGCGGTCGCGCTTTAGCTCGACCGCCGCGGCCTCACGTCTCTAATGTCGCTCGTCTAATCGATCTCAAGACTCTTGATCAGCCGGCCGGCGAGCGCAAAGCGGTATTCCAATTCGACGATTCCGCCTGGGAAGTTCCCCTCGAGACGGACCAGCGCGGCGTACTCGTTTTCGTCGACCTCGTGCACTTGGAGCACCTGAGTCGTGTATTGATAGGCGGACGCGGCCTTGTCGCGCCATTCTCGGATGCCGCTACGCCCGCTCCACGTCTTACCTTCGTCGATCACGAAGCCATCGCCAGTGAACATGCCCACCAACGTGTCGAAATCGCGCGTCGACTGCGCGACGAAATAACGGTTGATGACATCAGACGCCGTCCTATCTACCGGCTCTGCCATCGATGTGTCTTCCTGTTCGTGTATGGTGCGAGCCAACGAAGTGCATCGGCCTCATCCTTGAACAGACCGATGTGGACGCCGTGCTTCTGGCCGGCGCCCTGGAACGCTTTGCCGTAAAGCGGATCGTGAATAGGCTCGATGAATGCGCAAACCTTGGAGAACTTCGGACCGAGGCCCTCGAGCAGCGCCCCGAGGCG
>JANWLL010000153.1 GCA_025450855.1 Vulcanimicrobiia bacterium | reverse complement strand
TCCCGAATCTGCCGACGAGCGCTGAGGCAGGCTGCTTCAGCCCGGTGAGCACCATCCCGCCGTTGCGCGAGCTCGCACCCCAGCCGGCATGATGTGCCTCGAGAACCGCGACTGACACGCCGCGCATAGCGAGCGCTCTCGCGGCCGACAGACCGGTGAAGCCGGCGCCGATGACCGCGACGTCGACAGATCCTGGAAACGGCGCGGCCGGGACCGATACATCAGGCGCGAACGGCCCAAGCGCATCGAGCCAGTACGATCGCTCGATCGGTGAGACGGACACGTCCGGTCCGTTCCTGGCCGGCGCCGCGCTCCCTCCGGCACGCCTTGAGGGGTTCGGGTTGTGGAGCCGGAACCGTTCATGCATGCATGTCACCGCTCGCGCCGACTACGCGCTGCGCGCCTGCGCCGAGATCGCCGCCGCGAACCCGGGGCCGACGAAAGCAGAACGCATCGCGCAGCTGCAGAACATCCCGTTCAAGTTCATCGAGAACATCCTGGCGACGCTCAAGCACGCCGGCATCGTCCGATCGCAGCGCGGCGTCGAGGGTGGCTATTGGCTTGCGCGGCCGGCTGATGAGATAACGCTCGCCGAAGTCATTCGAGCAGTCGAAGGACCGCTCGCGAACGTGCGCGGCGAACGCCCTGAGACGACGCAGTATCGTGGGCCCGCGAAACCGCTTCGCGAGGTCTGGGTCGCCGTACGGGCCAGTTTACGGACCGTCCTCGAAGATGTCACCCTCGCGGATCTCGTGAAGGGCAAACTCCCCGCGACCGTCGCCCGGCTAACGCGAGAGAAAGAGGCCTGGGTGGGGCACTAACCATCGATGAGAAATCTCATCCTTGTCGCGTCGCTCGCTCTGCTCGTCGCGTGCGCGAACCGCAGCAATCCGCAAACGCAGCCGACCGCGATGGCCCAACCTCGTGGAGCGACGACGAATGCGCAGCCGGCGTCATCTGAACAGCCGCTCCCTACCGAGTCCAACCCGCCGGGCGACATCCCCGATACGCAAGCGTTCATATCGTTCGTGCCGCCTTCAGGCACATACCGGATCGACGTCCCCGAAGGCTGGGCACGAACCGAGCGCGGCGACACCGTGTCGTTCACCGACAAGTTCGACCGCGAATCGATCCTTCTGACGACGACCTATGTCGAGACGGCGATCGCGTTCGTCGAGCGACACGCACGCGCGGGTCGCGACTTTCACATCACCAAGGCGACGCTGCCTGGCGGGCCAGCGACGATCCTCACCTTCACCGCGAACTCCGAGACCGATCCGATCACAGACAAGCGCGTTCGGCTCGAAGAAGAGGCGATCGTGTTCCAACACAAACCGTCGATCGCGATGGTCGAGCTATGGGCGCCGCTCGGCGCCGACAACGTCGATCAATGGAAGCGCATCGCAACGAGCTTTCGCTGGCGCTGACGTGACGGTTCTCGACGCCCACGAACTGTATCGCTTCTATCACAACGGCGACGAAGAGGTGCTCGCACTCCGCGGCGTGAGCCTGAGCGTTAAGGCGGGCGAGACCGTGGTCGTCGTCGGACCGTCCGGGAGCGGAAAGTCGACGCTGCTCGCATGCATCGCCGGATTAGACGATCCCGACGGCGGCGTTGTCACGGTGCTCGGAAAGCGGATGACTCGACGGCCCGAACGCGAACGCGCCGCCTTGCGCGCTGCGCATGTCGGCCTCGTCATGCAGTCGGGCAACTTGATCGACGGGCTCTCGGTCGAAGACAACGTACGATTCCAGCGCGCGCTTGCTCGTGACCGCCTTGACCGCGGCGGCGTCGAGGATTTGTTGACGTTCGTCGGTTTGTCCGAGCGACGGCACACACGGCCCGGAGAACTGTCGGGCGGCGAGTACGCCCGTGCGGCATTCGCTGCGGCTCTCGTCAATGAACCGGCTCTTTTGCTCGCAGACGAACCGACGGGCGAAGTCGATGCCGAGGCGGAGCGCGCGTTGCTCGATTTGCTCGACCGGCGGCGCGTCGCCGGAGGTTCGGCGCTCGTCGTCACGCATAGTGAAGCGCTGACGTCGAGAGCGGATCGCGTCATACGCCTGCACGACGGGCGGATTCTCGATGGCTGACATCCTCGTCGAAGCGCGCGAGGCGTCGCTCGTCTACGGAAAGGGTACAGGCGTTGTCGAAGCGGTTGCCCGAGCGACATGTACGGTCGAAGCCGGCGACCGCATCGCGCTCGTCGGTCCATCGGGCAGCGGAAAGTCGACACTTTTGTATCTCCTCGCTGGGCTCGAACGACCGTCGTCAGGACAGATCCTGTGGCCGCCGCTCGGCGATGCGCGCTTCGTCAGCCCGATCGTCGCCGGCTTCGCGTTTCAGTCGCCAAACTTGCTGCCCGCCCTGACCGCGATCGAGAACGTCGCGGTGCCGTTGCTCATCGCGGGTGTCGCGGTCGCGCAAGCACACGAAACCGCCGCCGCGATGCTCGCACGCTTCGACCTCGTCGACGTCGCCGATCGATATGCCGAGGATCTCTCCGCCGGCCAGGCGGAGCGCGTCGGCCTTGCGCGCGCACTTGTCTGCCGGCCGTCGATGGTGCTCGCCGACGAGCCGACCGGCCAGCTCGACGGATCGACCGCAACGCGCGTCATCGACCGCCTCCTCGAGGCAGCCGACGATTCCGCGGCCGCCGTCATCGTCGCGACGCACGACGAGCGCATCGCTCTGCGGTTCCGCACGCGCTGGACGATGCGACACGGCGCATTGGAGACCGCGTCGTGATGTGGTATTTGTGGCTGCGGCGTCTCACGGGCGGCCGGCTTTGGAGGGCGCTCGGCGTGTCGGCCTCCCTGGCGCTTGCTATCGCGCTCTTAGGATCGCTCGGCGCGTTCCTCACCGGTAGTTTCTCGGTGATGACGGAGCGTGCGATCGCGGGCGTGCCCGTCGATTGGCAGGTCCAGATCGCACCGCAAGCAGGCCCGGCGGACATCGCTCGTGCGATATCGCTCGTCGCGCGCCCTTTGGCACTCGAGCGCGTCGATTACGCGGACGTCGACGGATTCAGCTCGGCGTTGCGCGGCAGCGTGCAGACGACAGGCGCGGGCGTCGTCGTGGGACTCGCGCCGACCTACCGCCGCAGTTTTCCGTCCGTCATACGGCCGCTCGTCGGATCGCCCGACGGCGTGCTGCTCGCGCAGCAGACGGCAGCCAATCTCCATGCACGCGTCGGCGATCGCATCTCGATCTTGCGCCATGGTGTTTTGAAGGTCGCGATCCTGCAGGTCGACGGCGTCGTCGACCTGCCTTTCGCGGATTCTTTCTTCCAAGCGGTCGGAATGCCGGTCGCGCTCGGTCCGCAGGCGCCGCCGGACAACGTGCTGATCCTGCCGGCGGCGACATGGCACCGGCTGTTCGATGTACGGCCGGCGACGGAAGCGACAACGCGACGGCAGTTCCACGTCCAGATCGCGCAGGGGCTCCCACATGATCCGGTGTCGGCGCTCGCCGGCGTCATGACGATGACGCGGGAGCTCGAATTGAAGACGGCGGGCGGGGCGATCGTCGCCGATAACCTCGCCGCGCAACTGGCGAGCACGCGGGAAGACGCGCTCTACGCGCGGCTGCTTTTCTTGTTCCTCGGCTTGCCCGGCGCCGTTCTCGCGGCGATGGTGGCTTTCGCCGTCATCGCATCCGGGAACGAGAGCCGCCGCAAAGAGGCCGCGCTCTTGCGGATCCGCGGCGCGACGACCCACGACGTGCGCACGTTGTTCGTCGTCGAAGCCGTCTTCGTCGCGCTCGTCGGCGTTCTCGGTGGCGCGGTGTTGACCGCGGTCGCCGTCCGGTGGTTCCTCGTGCGCTCGGATACCGCGCCGAGCGAGCCGTTCGCATGGGCGCTCGCCGCCAGCGCGGCAGTTTCGTTTGTCGTCATCGCCGCGTACCTCGCCGGCGCATCGTCCGCGGACCCGGTAAACTCACAGCGCAAGACCTTTGGCGGCGTTTCGGAACCGTTATGGCGCAGGGCCTATCTCGATTGGCTGCTGCTCGCCATCGGATTTGTCGCGTACGCGAAGATCGCAGCGACGGGCTACCAAGTCGTCGTGGCGCCCGAGGGCGTCTTGACCGCGACGGTCTCCTACGACGCGTTCTTGGCGCCGCTGTGCCTTTGGCTCGGTGGAATGCTCGTCGCTCGGCGGCTCGCAGAATGGCTCTTGGCGCCGCGCGGCGCCGTGCTCGAGAGGCTCATTCGGCCCTTCGCAGGACCGATCGCGAGCACCGTCGCGGCGACGCTGTCGCGCCAGCGATGGTCGATCGTCGGCGCGCTCACGACGCTCGGGCTCGCGCTATCGTTCGCGATCTCGACCGCCGTGTTCGACGCGACGTACAACGCGCAGGCGCGGGTGGACGCCGAACTCACCAGTGGCGCCGACGTCACCGTGACGATCCCGACCGCGATGCCGGTGCGGGACCTCGTCGAGCGCATCGGGAGCGTGCCTGGCGTCGCCGCAGCGGAGTCGATGCAGCACCGCTTCGCGTTCGTCGGCCAGGATCTGCAAGATCTCTACGCGATCGATCCGTCTTCGCTCGGCCGTGCGACGGATATGTCGGACGCGTATTTCGCGAACGGCGATGCGCGCGCGACGCTCGCCTCGCTGCGCGCGCGCCCGGACGGCGTTCTCGTATCGCAAGAGACCGTCAACGATTTCGCGCTCGTCCCCGGCGACCGGCTCAACCTGCGTCTACAGACCACACGAGACGGCCGCTACCACCCGATCCCGTTCACGTTCGCCGGCGTCGTCCGCGAGTTCCCGACCGCGCCGCGCGATTCGTTCATCGTCGCGAACGCCGCATACGTGACCGCCGCGACGGGCGGCACCGGGCCGCAGACGCTGCTCATCCGCGCGTCGAGCGGCGTCGCACCGAGAACGCTCGCCGCCGCCGTGCGGTCGGTCGTCGGGGTTCCCGGCGCGCGTGTGACCGACGTCGAGGAAGCGGTGGCGACCGTCGGTTCGAGCCTGACGTCGGTCGACTTGCGTGGATTATCGGGCATCGAAATCGTCTTCGCCGTCGTGCTTGCGGCGGTCGCCGCTTATCTGATGCTCGCGCTCGGCTTCGCGCAGCGCCGGCGCAGTCACGCGATCCTCGCAGCGCTCGGAGCGAGTCCACGCCAACTCGGCGCGTTTTTGTGGAGCGAGGGCATCATCGTTCTCGCCGGCGGCATCGTGTTCGGCACAGCGCTCGGTTTCGGCGTCGCGGTCATGCTCGTGCGGGTGCTCACAGGCGTGTTCGATCCGCCGCCGAGCGCGCTGACGGTTCCGTGGGGATATCTCGGCGTGCTCTTCGCAGCGACTCTCGCCGCGACGCTCGCGACGATCGTCGTCAGCGCGGCGGCTGCGCGACGAGATCCGGTGCGTGAACTCCGCCGCTAGTTCGACGACAGAGAAAATGTAGCGGTCGAGCTTCAGCTCGACCGACACGGCGTTTCCAGTAAGGGCGATCTTTCAAGCCCTTGCCTTCGCCGAGCTTCGCTCGGCCTACTACGCTTCGCGCTGGGAAGGTCGCGGCGGTCGAGCTAAAGCTCGACCGCTACATTTTTTTCGTTAGAACCCGCGTCGATCGAAAGGTTATCTATACTGGTCTTGGATCGACGCGAATTTCGGTGAGAGCTCTTCGATCTTCAGGCCCGCGATCGCCGGATTGTCTTTGATCGTGAGCGACTCGAGCGTCGGCCGGACTTCATGATAGAGGATGCCGAGCGGGATCTTGCCCGGCTTCATCAACACGTCGAACGCGTGCGTGCGGTTCGTCGGATCGTACGCCGGATCGTCGGCGATATGGTAAACGTTCTCCTTGAACCACTTGTACGTGTTGATCTTGTTGAACGTGACGCACGGCGACATCACTTCGACGATCGCAAAACCGGGATGTCGCACGCCCGCTTTGATCATCTCGACCATCGCCTTCGGTTCGGACGAGAAGCCGCGCGCGATGAACGTGCCGCCGGCAGCCAGCGCGATCGCCAACCCGTTGATCGGCGCATCAGGGTTGCCCGACGGGCTCGTGCCCGTCACGTATCCCAAAGCGCTCGTCGGTGACGATTGCCCCTTCGTCAATCCATACGTCTGATTGTCCATGACGATGTACGTCATGTCCGGATTGCGGCGAACCGCGTGCAAGAAATGGCCGGCGCCGATCGCGTAGCCGTCGCCGTCGCCGCCTGCGACGATGACCGTCAGATCGCGGTTCGCCAATTTGATGGCCGTCGCAGCCGGCAATGCCCGCCCGTGGACGCCGTGCAAAGCGTACGAGTTGAAGTAGCCCGAGATCTTGCCCGAGCAACCGATGCCAGAGACGAACGCGACGTCCTTCGGCCGCAGCTCGAGCTCCGCAGCCGCCTGCTTCAGCGCGGCGATGACGCCGAAGTCGCCGCATCCGGCGCACCACCACGAGGCGGTATGAGTCGCGAAATCCTTCGCGGTGATCGTCGTAGCCATGTTCCTTAGCGGACCCCTGCCGGCTCGCGAGCCGGAGCGAACTTGTTGACCGCGTCGATGATCTCGATCGGCCGGAACGGCTTGCCATTATACTTCAGGACCGGATGCAACGTCCGCAGCGGCCCGACGACGTAGCGGATGAGCCGGTCGAGCTGGCCCGTGAACGAGTTCTCGATGATGAACACGTGCTCGGCGCCGGTGACGAACGCCTTCACTTCTTCTTCCGGGAACGGCCACAGCGTGCGTAGCTGCATGAACGCAGTCGGCTTTCCGGCCGCAGCCATACGATCTTGCGCTTCCGCGATCGGGCCGCGGTTGCTGCCGTAGCCGATGATGCGGATCGGCAGCGACGCATCGCCGAAGATGTTCGGCTTCGGCAAGTCCGGCCGCATCGAGACCAGCTTGCGCATCCGCTTTTCCATCATCTTCTCGCGGTTACGAGAGTCTTCTGTGATGACGCCCCCGTCGGAGTGCTCGGAACCCGGCGCGAGATGCATGCCGCCCTCGACGCCGGGAATCGCGCGCGGCGAGACACCATCTTCCGTGAACGCATAGCGATTGTATTCGCCGACCGACAGCGCGCCGTTGCGCTGGAGCTTCCCGCGATCGACGGTCACCGTCGACATCTCGAGCGGCGGCAGCGTCGCCTTGCTCTGGCACAGCGCTTGCTCGGACAGGACGAAGACCGGCACCTGATACTTCTCGGCGATGTTGAACGCCGCGATCGTCAGGTAGAACGACTCCTCGACCGTGCCCGGCGCGATGACGACGCGCGGGATCTCGCCGTGACCGGAGAAGATCAAATGGTTGAGATTGCTCTGCTCGGTCTTCGTCGGCATGCCCGTCGAGGGACCGGCACGCGCGCACTCGATGACGACGATCGGCACCT
>JANWLL010000152.1 GCA_025450855.1 Vulcanimicrobiia bacterium | reverse complement strand
GCCGCGGCACGCCGCAACGTCGACATCACGATGAAAGCGCTCGAGCGGTGCATCACCGGCAAGCGCGAGCCGGTGCAGACGCTCGAAGAAGTGATCGTGCGCCTATGCGAGACACCGAAGTAGGTCTCTTCACTCGCCACTCATGTGTGCCGCTCATCGCAGCGCTATCATTCGCTGCCTCGGCGTGTCAACACGTCGTGGCCCACAACGAAAGCGCCGTGGCGGCTCCGTCGCCGGCGGCAAGCCCTCGGCACTGGCAATCAGACGAAAGGACGCTCGACGCGGCGGGCCGAGCGATCGTCGCACAAGTGCGCGCGAAAATGCCAGCGCCCCTACGCAAGTGCGTTGCCTGGACGCGTGTGCCGCCAGATACCTTTAAGTCGAGCTATGCCGAGCTTCCCGATCATGGCCTAATCGTGGTGTTCCGCTTCCCGCATACGGAGGGCACAATAATCCCGGGCCGTGGTAACCCAGTTCTCTATTATGAGGGTGCGGTTCACGTCGACACCAGCGTGGTTTACTTGCCTAACTGGGATCAATATCTGTTAGCGACGCCGCAGATGTGGTATTTCAGTAGGCTCGGGCGAAACGACTATTCGGACTGCCTCACCTAGCGCGAACGTGTCACTCGGGTAGGCGCGTTCGAGAAGGTCGCCGGTCGAACGTTCTCGGACGTGCGGTTCATGGAGACCTTCCTCCCGAACGGCCTCGAGAAGGGCGCTGGTGCAAACTGTCTGACGAAAGGGGTCGCACGAACGTGAACCAATCGAAAAATGCGTCACCGGTAAGCGCGAGCCAGCGCAGACGCTCGAAGAAGTGATCGTGCGCTCGTGCGAGACACCGAAGTAGAGAGATTTGCCGCACGGCTCGTATTCGCCGCGATATTCGTGTGTCTAGCGGCCTGCGGAGGATCGGAACAGCGCACCTCGGACGCGACGCTAAAGTCGTTTCCGAACCCGACGCCCGCGCCGACGCCATCTCTCGATGCTGCGGGTCGGGCGGCCATCGCACAGGTGCGCGCGGCGTTTCCGGTCCGTATACGCCCCTGCGTCATCTACTTGCGCGCGAAGGCACCGAAAGAATTCGGCCAGGACGATTTGGATTACATGGGCTTCCCGGATCGGGGCTTGGTCATCTCGTACGATCCTCTCGGCGAACGCGACGCTCTCATGCACCCCAACAGGTCGTATCAAATCTTGTACTATTACGGCAGAGTGCAGCCGGATTCGAACGCCATATATTGGCCGGATGGTGGCGAGTACGCGCTGCCAGCAAACCAGCGAATTGATGTGAGAAAAGGGGCGGTTTGCAAAGTTTCGGACACAAGCTGAGTCTCGCCTGAGGGACCGCGTCACGCAGAATTAGTCTTCGCGCTGCAGCCTGGGTGACACGCGGCAGGTCGGCGACTCGTCGGCCTAGGACCCCAGCGCATGGAGATCATCCTCGAACGTTGCACCCTTCGCGAGTGGCGGCGGAGCGATGAGGGGTCGCTCGTCAAGCATGCGAACAACAAGAACGTCTCGCGGAACTTGTCGGATATCTTCCCGCACCCGTATACGGTCGACGACGCGCGCGCGTGGCTGGGCAAGCACGACGGTGTCGATCCACAGCGCGACTTCGCGATCGTCATCGACGGGAACCCGGTCGGCGGGATCGGCGTTTATCTCGGCAAGGACATCTTTTACCGCTCGGCCGAGCTCGGTTATTGGCTGGGCGAGGAGTATTGGGGACGCGGGATCGTCACCGACGCCGTCCGCGCTGTGACGAAGTACGCATTCGAGACCTTTGATCTTATGCACATCTTCGCGGGCACGTTCGAACGCAACGCCGGATCGAGGCGCGTTCTCGAGAAGGCAGGGTTCGAATTGGAAGGACGTCTCCGCATGCACGCCACGAAGGACGGCGAAACGATGAACGACCTTGTTTTCGGGATCGTGCGGCCTGGAATTAGCGTTCCGGAATAGGGCAGGCCGCGGCGGTCGAGATGAATCTCGACCGCTCCCAGACTCTCCCTCATATTCGATCGCTCCCCAGGTGTTCCAAGCGAGGTCGCGGCGGTCGAGCCGAGCTTCGCTCGGCCTACTACATTAGCACGCTGCGGAGGTCGACCCGTAAAGGTCGAGCGCTCCACCCGCTCCTAATATAACCTTGTGACCACCTCGTATTCCTCGCCTTTCTCGTGGCGGTACGGACGCCCCGCGATGCGCGCCCTGTTCTCGGAACAGACGAAGCGCCGCATGTGGCGGCGACTGTGGCTATCGCTCGCGCGCGCGCAGTCGAAGGCCGGCCTCGTGTCGGAAGAAGAGGTCGCCGATCTCCGCCGCTTCGTCGACGCCGTCGACATCGAAGCGGCACACAAGATCGAAGTCGAGATCGGTCACGACCTCATGGCCGAGCTGCGCGTCTACGCCTCGCAGGCGAAGCTCGGCGGCGGAAAACTCCACCTCGGCGCGACGTCGATGGACGTCGAGGACAACGTCGAGATCGCGCGCATGAAGGCCGCGATCGCGGGCCGCGACATGCTCGCCGCGAACATCCGCGGCCTGCTCGCCGATCTCGCCGAAAAGATCGAGAAGTACGCAGCCCTCCCGTGCATGGCCTACACGCATCTCCAAGCGGCCGAGCCGTCGACGCTCGGCTTCCGCATGACGCTGTGGGCTCAAGACATCGCGTCCGATCACGAGAACCTCTTGCGGCTCGCGGATTGGCTGCCGGCGAAGGGCCTTCGAGGTGCGGTCGGCACGTCGGCCTCGTACGGCGCGCTGCTGCGCGGCACCAAGACGACGCCTGAAGACCTCGAGCGCGACGTCCTGAACGAATTCGGCTTGCACGCGGGCGCCGTTTCCGGCCAGACGTATCCGCGCCGGCTCGACTACCTCGTCGTCTCCGCCCTCGCCGCCTTTGCCGCGTCGTGCGCGAAGCTCGCGTTCGACTTCCGCATCCTAGCGAGCTCGCCGTTCGGCGAACTCGGCGAGCCCTTCGGGCGCAAGCAAGTCGGATCGTCCGCGATGCCGTTCAAACGCAATCCGATCTTGAGCGAGCGGATCGGCTCGCTGGCGCGGATCGTCGGAGCGAACGTCAACGTCGTCTGGCAGAACGCTGCCGACAACCTGCTCGAGCGGACGCTCGACGACTCAGCGAACCGCCGCACGGTCATTCCCGAGTCCTTCCTCGCAGCGGACGAGATCTGCTCGCTCGCACGCAAGGTCATCACCGGGATGCGCGTCGACGAGCGGCGCATCGCGATGAACCTCGCCTCGTTCGGTCCGTTTTCGGCGACCGAGGCGGTCCTCATGGCAGCTTCCGCAAAGGGCGCGGACCGCCAAGAGCTCCACGAAGTGATGCGCGAAGCGTCGATGCAGGCGTGGGAGAGCATCGAGCGCGGCGAGGAGAACCCGCTCAGGGGGATCATCGCGCGCGACAAACGCATCCGCGAATACCTCGATGAGAAACAGATCGACGCGCTCATGGATCCGGCGTCGCACACCGGCTCCGCCGCGCAGCGGGCGCGCGATTTCGCGAAGCGTCTGCGCGCACTCGACGACCAAGGCGCGACTACCGCGCCGTTCTTGACGGAGATGGGGATAGAGGCATGAACAAAGGTCCTGAAGTCGCGCGTGGCAAGACAAAGGTGCTTTATCGCTCCGCCGACCGGCCCGACGCGGTCGTCGTCGTCTCGCAAGATCAGATCACCGCGGGCGATGGTGCGAAGCGCCACGTCATCAGCGGCAAAGGACGTCTCGCCGCGCTGACGACGGCGCGGATCTACCGCCTCTTGAGCGCGTGCAATATTCCGACGCACTACTTGAGCGGCGGCGAGGACGACGACGCGAACGAGATGCTCGTCCGTCACTGCGAGATGATCCCGATCGAGGTCGTCGTGCGCGGCGTCGCGGCGGGCTCGTACGTGAAGCGCAATCCCGGCGTCAAGCCCGGCACGGTCATCGCGCCGCGGCTCGTCGAATATTTCTTCAAAGACGACGCGAACCACGATCCGCAGTATACGGCCGAGCGCATCGTCGACGAAGGCATCGCGACCCAGCACGAGCTCGCCCAGATGACCGACATCGCGCGCATCGTCTTCGACGTCCTCGCGCACGCGTGGAAGCGCCAGAACGTCTTGCTCGTCGATCTCAAAGTCGAGTTCGGCCGCGCCCCGAGATCCGAGGGCGGCACCGAGATACTGCTCGCCGACGTCATCGACAACGATTCGTGGCGCGTCTGGCCCGGCGGCGATCAGTCGGCGATGCTCGACAAGCAGATCTACCGCAACATCCAGGTGCCGTCGGAAGCCGACCTCGCGAACGTGAAAGGCAAATACGAAGAAGTCGCCGAGCGCGTCGGCCAGTTCCAGAAGACGACCGGCGGGTTCGTCGGCATCGTCATGGGATCGTCAGGCGACGACGCGCACGCTGAACGCATCCTCAAGGCGCTCTCGGGTTTGGGCGTTCCGGCGCGCAAGCACGTCGCGTCGGCGCACAAGACGCCGCTCTACGCGCTCGAAAAGGTCAGCCGGCTCGACGGCATGCTCGGACGCGTCGTCTACATCACGATCGCCGGCCGCAGCAATGCGCTCTCGGCGTTCGTCGACGCCGCGACCGCGAACTGCGTCATCGCGTGTCCGCCGATCGGATCCAATTTCTCGGGCATGGACATCTTGTCGAGCTTGAGCCTGCCCTCGGGCATCGCGAGCATGGTCGTCCTCGAACCGGAGAACGCCGCGCTCGCGGCCGCGAAGATCCTCGCTGTCGACGACACTGTCTTGTATGGCCGCGTGCTCGTCTCGCAGTACAAGAACCGGACGAACGTCGTCGACGCCGACGCTCGCGCGGGCGGTTCGTCAGGTCAAACGACGCCGAACGGAAAGGCGTCGCAGAATTGACCGTGACCCTCGATCCGGTCGCCTACTCGGCTGAGCCGCTGCGGCTCGAAGGTTCCGACGCAGAACTCGAGCGCCTCGCCCGTCGCGAGGCGCTCGCGCTCACGGCCGTCGAACTGCGCGCGATCGTCGCGCGTATCGGCCGCAACCCGACGCGTGCGGAAGCGCACGCGTTCGCCATCCAGTGGAGCGAGCATTGCTCGTATAAGAGCAGCCGCGCTCTGCTCAAGAAGCTGCCGACGCGCTCGTCGGACGTGCTCGTGCCGGTCGGAGAAGATGCCGGCGTGCTCCGCGTGGGCGAGGTCGACGGAGTCACGTACGGCGTCGTCGTCGCGCACGAGAGCCACAATCATCCGTCGCAGGTCGTGCCGTTCGAAGGCGCCGCTACCGGCGTCGGCGGCATCTTGCGCGACGTGCTCTGCATGGGCGCGGAAGTCGTCGCGAGCGCCGACCAGCTGCGCTTCGGCGGCCTCGAGCTCGGCACGCACCAAGCATACGTCGCGGCGAGCGCGGTCGACGGCATCGCGGCGTACGGCAACGCGGTCGGCGTGCCGAACATCGCCGGCGACGTCTACTTCCACCCGTCATTCGCCGACAATTGCCTCGTCAACGTCGTCGCGCTCGGCATCGTCCGCGCCGACCGCATCGTCCACAGCCGCGTTCCCGATGGCGGCGACGGCTTCGACCTCATCCTCGTCGGCAAGGCGACTGATGCATCCGGTTTCGGCGGCGCCGCATTCGCCTCGCTCGTGCTCGACGCGAGCGAGGCCGATTCGAACAAGAGCGCCGTCCAAGTGCCGGACCCGTTCCTCAAGAGCGTCATCATGCGCGCGACCTACGCGGTGTTCCGCGAGGCCTTCTCGCACAAGATCCCGATCGGGTGCAAAGACCTCGGCGCAGGCGGGATCATGGGCAGCTCGAGCGAGCTGTGCGATGCGGGCGGCTTCGGCGCGACGATCGACCTGGATGCCGTGCCGGTCGCGACACCCGGCCTCGCCCCATTCGTCATCGCGTGCGCGGAAACGCAGGAGCGCATGCTGCTCGCCGTGCCGCCGTCGTTCACGCCGAGCGTGCTTTCGATCTACAACGAGCGCTTCACGCTTCCCGACGTCGCAGCGAACGCGCGTGCCGCCGTCATCGGCCGTGCCACCGCAGACCGGCGCTACCGTCTGCTCGCCGCGGGCACGGCTGTGTGCGACCTGCCGATCGATGTCCTCACCGGGCCGGTCGCAGCGGAGCGCGTCACCGGTCCCGAGACCATCAAGCCGCGATCGACCGACCAGCCGACGCATGTCGTCGAGCACAGCACGATCGAGGATCTGTTGAAATCCGTTCTCGCTCACCCAGACGTCTGCAGCCGCCGTCCGCTCCTCGAGCACTACGACTGCGCGGTGCGCGGCGCGACCGTCGCTCCGCCGGGCTACGCCGATGCCGGCGTCATCATCGTCAAGCGCGGCGGACATCTCGGCGTCGCGCTCTCCGTCGATGGCAATCCGCGCTACGGCGCGATATCCGCGCGTCAGGCGGCGGCGCTCGCGGTCGTCGAGTCGGCGCGCAACGTCGCGGCCGTCGGTGCGCATCCCATAGGCCTGACCGACTGTCTCAACTACGGCAATCCCGAGGATCCGCTGGCGTACCGCCAGCTCGCAGACGGCGTCGAGGGGTTGGCCGAGGCCGCGAACGCGCTTCACGTCTCCGAATCCGACGAACCGCTGCCGTTCGTCAGCGGAAACGTCAGCCTCTACAACGAGTCGTCCGGCGGCGGGGCCATCGCTCCGTCGGCGATCGTCGCATGCATCGGTCGTGTCGAGGATGTCGGGCGCGTCGTGTCGATGCGGCTCACGGCAGGCGAACACCGGCTGCTCGTCCTCGGACCGCGCGCGCCTGCGCTCGGGGGGTCGGTCGCCGGCGTCATCCTCGGTGCGCCGCCGAGCGAGCTGCCCGACGTCGATTATGAAGAGGCTTCCGCATCGATCCGCGCGGTCGTCGAAGGAATAGGAGCGGGCGCGGTGAGCGCGGCGCACGACATCAGCGACGGCGGCCTGCTCGCATGCGTCGCGGAGATGTGTCTCGGCGGCGATGCCGACGGCACGATCGGCGCGCGGCTCACGGCGCCATCGGTGTGGGCGCCGGATATCTCGCCGATCGCCGCGCTTTTCGGCGAGGCGGGCGGATTTGTCGTCGAGGTGCCGGCCGATCGCCTCGGGCACTTCGAAGCGATCTGCACGCGCACCGGCGCAGCGCCCATCGCGATCGGTACGACCGGCGGCGCGACGCTTCACGTGAGCGGGCTTTGTGACGTGGCGCTCACGACGCTCGCAGAGGCCTGGACCGGCACGTTGCGGGAACTGTACGCGTGATGATGTATAGATTGAAGTGTTATGTTGTTATCGCGTCTGCGATCGCGATGATGGCTGCGGCGCCTGCGCCGGCGCCGACGTCGACGGTCGTCCGTCAGACGCTTGCGAATGGCATGCAGGTCATCATACTGCCGAATGCGCTCGCGCCGGTCGCGACGACCGTCATGATGTACGGCGTCGGCTCCGACGACGACACGATGCCCGGCGTCGCGCACGCGACCGAGCACATGATGTTCCGCGGCACGAGCGATCTGTCGGCGGGCCAGCTCTCGGACATCGCCGCGCGCATGGGCGCGGTCTACGATGCACAGACGTCGAACGAGTGGACGCTCTACTGGTTCAAACTGCCCTCGGCGTACGTCGACGTCGCGCTCCACGTCGAAGCCGATCGCATGACGAACGCGACGATCAGCCCGGCGGACTGGGCGACCGAGCGCGGCGCGATCGAGCAAGAGATCCAAGCCCAGGCGAGCCAGCCGGGGTACAAGATCAGCACGAAGGTGCAGTCGGCGTTCTTCAACGGCACGCCGTTCGCGAACGTCACGGGCGGCACGGTCGCGAGCTTCGATAAGATGAAGGCCGACGACATCCAGGCGTTCTACCGCGCGTGGTACCATCCGTCGAATGCCACGCTCGTCATCGCCGGCGATATCGACCCGGACAAGACGCTCGCGAGCGTCCATGCGCTCTTCGACAAGATCCCGGCGGGCACGCTTCCGTCGCACGCGCCGATCAACGTGCCGCCGCTTCCGTCGACGACGATAACCGATTCGATCGACTTTCCGCTGGGCTTCGGCGCCTATGCCTATCGTTTGCCGGGCTCGATGAGCGCCGACTACGCGCCGGCGATCGTCCTCAACGACGTGTTTGACAGCGGGCGCGGCGCGTTCGCCGATCTCCAGGCAGAAGGCAAGGTCCTCGCCGCGATCAGCTTCTCGTCCGCGTTCCCGGAAACGGGGGTGACGTTCTTCGTCGCCATCCCGACGCAAGGCGGCGATCCGCAAAGCGCGCTGTCGCAAGTGCAGGGCGTCATAGACGCGTATCGGGCGAATGGCGTGCCGGCGGATCTCATCGAGGCGTCGAAGACCCGGCTGCTCGCGCAGCGCGCATTCGGTCAAGCGTCCATATCCGGTCTCGCGTTCTCGTGGGGAGACGCGATGACGAATCGCCAGCCGTCGCCCGACGCGATCTACGATGCCGTCGCGAAGGTGACGCCGGCGGACGTCAACCGCGTCTTGACGACGTACTTCGTCCCCGATCATCAGGTGTCGCTCATCATCGCGGGCAAGCAAGACGCGACGTTCGCGCGCCCGGACCCGAACGCGGGCATCGAGAACGTCGGTTACACGCCGACGAAAGAAGAAGCGCTGCCCGATTGGGCCGCCGTCGCGCTCAAAGCGCCGCTCGTCGCGCCCGCCGCCGATACGCTCGTCGTCACGCGCAAATTGCCGAACGGTTTACGCCTGCGCGTCCGGCAGGAGAAGACGGCGCCGGTTGTCGTCCTCAGCGGCGTCATCCGCAACGATCCGCTGCTCTACGATCCGCAGGGCAAGGACGGCGTCGCGATGATGGTCGGCGAGCTGCTCCCGTGGGGCACGACGACGTACGATCGCAAGGGCTATCAGGAGCAATTGGACGACGCTGCCGCCGACGTCACGCTCGGCACGGCGTTCGGGCTCGAGGTGCAGTCGCAGAACTTCGACCGCGGCGTCCAGCTTCTCGCCGACGGAATGCTCCATCCCGCGTTCGCGCAGTCGTCGTTCGACGTCGTCAAGACGCAGACGCTCCAGAGCGTCAATGCGGCGAACGCGCTTCCGTCCGAAAAAGCCGACCTCGCCGAGCGGCTCGCGCTCTATCCGAAAGGCGATCCGCGCCGGCGCGATATCAACGGCAAGACGATCGGCGCGATCCAGCTCGAGGATCTGCGCAAATACCTCGCGTTCGCTTACCGGCCCGACCTCACCGAGATCGCGATCGTCGGCGACATCACGCCCGATCAGGCGCAAGCCGCGATCGAGAAGTACTTCGGCGATTGGAAAGCGGCGGGACCACCGCCCTCGTTCCGCTACCCCGACATCAAGCAGACGGCGACGAAAGCGGCTTCGGTGACCGTCAAGTCGCCGTCCAACGTCCAGTCGCAGGTGACGCTCAAAGAAGTGCTCCACCTGCGCTCCTACGACAACGATTACGTCGCGCTCCAGCTCGCGAACACGATCCTTTCCGGCGAAGGGACGGGTTCGATGCTCTTCCGGGAG
This sequence comes from Vulcanimicrobiia bacterium, assembly GCA_025450855.1. GTDB lineage: Bacteria > Vulcanimicrobiota > Vulcanimicrobiia > Eremiobacterales > Eremiobacteraceae > JANWLL01. The sequence goes on along the minus strand of JANWLL010000152.1, from coordinate 3,041 downwards.
CTGCGCACGCACCGCGGCTACGTCTACGGGGTCGATTCCAATCTGAGTTCGCAGCCCGAGGGCGCCGAGTTCTCGATCTCGTTCGCGAGCGAGCCGCGCGACGTCAACCCGGCGGAGTCGGCTGCCATCGCGATCATCAAGCGCCTGCAGCAGACGCCGCTGCCTGCGGTCGAGCTGCAGCGTGCAAAGGCATCGCTGCTGGCGAAGAAAGTGCTGCCGCTCGACAGTTACGAAGGGGTCGCTTCCGACATGCTCGCCGGTGCATCCGAGGGCTTCACGGGAGACGTCTCCGATCGTTGGTTCTGGCAAGCACTCCTCGCGATAACGCCTGGGGAGCTCGAGCGCGCCATGCGCCGCATCGATACGGGTCGCTTCGTCCGCGTCGTCGTGGAGCCGGGTTCGTGAGCGAAGCCGGTGCGGCGGTCGACCGGCAGGCCGCTCGCGTCGCCGTCGTCGTCTTTCCGGGGACGAACTCCGAGGACGAAACAATCGACGCGTGCCGCGATGCTGGAATGGACGCTCGGCTCTTCTGGTGGAGCGAGGATCCCGAGTCGCTGCGCGCGTTCGACGCGTACGTCTTCTCCGGCGGCTTCGCACACGAGGATCGCGTCCGCGCCGGGGCGATCGCTTCGAAGAGCCCGCTCGTCACGGTCGTTCGCGAGGAGGCCGAGCGCGGCAAGCTGATCCTCGGCATTTGCAACGGCGCGCAGATCCTCGCCGAGAGCGGCATGATCGGCGACGTCGCGATCGGGCGAAATCTGCCGTCGCGCCACTACCAGTGCCGCTTCGTCGACGTCGTCGCGGGCGACGAACCGGGCAGGTGCGCGTTCACGCGTTTCTTGGAGCCCGGAGCATCACTGCGCATGGTCGCGGCGCATGCCGAGGGGCGGTTCACGGGCGACGCGCGCTACTTCGACGATCTCGAGGAGCGCGGCCGCATCGTGCTGCGCTACGCCGGCAAGGCGCACAACGGCGCGATGCACGGAGCGGCCGGCATCTGCAACGACGACGGCAACGTCCTCGCGCTCATGCCGCATCCCGAGCGTGCCGCGTGGGCGTTCAACGTCGCGTTCGACGACCCGTCGCTGCGCTCTGACGAACCGAACCGGCCGGTCGGCGCCCACGCGATATTCGAATCGATGGCGCGCAGCTTGCGCGATCTGAAAGCCGTACGCTAGAAGGAGCGAGTGACGAAGTGCCTACGACCCACACCCCGCCGACCGGAGACGAGTCGATCGCGATCGCCGGTGAGGCGCGCAAGCTGCAGGCGAAGATCAAGACCAAACGCGGCGAGATCGTCTTCACCTTCTATGCGAACGACGCGCCGAACACGGTCGCGTCGTTCGTCAAGCTCGCACGCGCGGGCTTCTACGACGGCCTGACGTTCCACCGCGTCGAACCGGGGTTCGTCATCCAGGGCGGCTGCCCGCTCGGCACCGGCACCGGCGACGCCGGCTACAAGCTGAAGGCCGAGTTCAACCCTCGGCCGCACGTGAAGGGCACGGTCGCGATGGCGCGAGCGCAGAGCCCGAACTCGGCGGGGTCGCAGTTCTACATCTGCATGGGTGACGCGAAATTTCTCGACCGCCAGTACACGGTGTTCGGCCAGGTGACCTCCGGGCAAGACGCGGTCGACAGCGTCCGCGTCGGCGACGTCATGGAGAAAGTGACGATCGAGCCCGTCTCGTGACGGCGTCGAGGATGAGCCGCTCGCGCTCGTCGTAGCGGGCCGTCGTATCGCGGACGTAGTTTTCGACGTCGGCTTTGTCGGCGACGGACGGATGTCCGGCGCGAAACGGCGGATCTGGATCGTACTCGAGGCCGAGCTGCAGCCGCTTTGCGACATCGGCGCCGCGCAGCCGCGCGACGAGCACGAAACCGAAATCCATTCCCGCGGTGACGCCGGCGCCCGTGATGAGATTGCCGTCTTCGACGACGCGCTTCGACACCGGCGTCGCGCCGAAGAGCTTCAGCAGGTCGAGATAGCGCCAGTGCGTCGTCGCTTGGCGGCCTTCGATCAATCCGGCGACGCCCAAGAGCAACGCTCCGGTGCAGACCGACGTGACGAACCGCGCTTTGCTCGCCCTCGTCGCGACGAAATCGAGGAGTTTGTCATTCGCGAACGACGCCCCGATGCCGTGACCGCCGGGGATGAAGAGGACTTCGAACGGCGGCGCGTCGTCGAAGGTCGCGTCAGGCGTTATCGCCGGTGCGAGGTCGGGGACGACCGGATCGCGGTTCTCGGCGATGGTCAACGCCTTGACGTCCGGCGCTCGCGCGAACACGTCGAGCGGTCCGGCGAGATCGAGCAGCTCGAAGCCGGGGAACACGACCATGCCGATCGTCGTCAACGCGCGCGCGCCTCGCTTGCGAAGGGCAGGTCGCGCGTAGTCCGGCGTCGGACTTGGGCACGCGATGCCCGTGTATGAATTCGGCGTTGAGTTGACCGTCGGCGACAACACAGCCTTCACCGTGCGCGGGGCGCTGCGCGGGCTGGGCTATGTCGATCTCGATCGCGTCGAGCGCAGCGAGCTGTTGCGGCTCAAACTTCCTGAGGGTGGTCTGTCGATCGACGCGTGCGGTGCAGCGCTGACGCATGCCGAGGTCGTGTTCAATCCGAACAAACACCGTTTATCGCACTCCGGCCCTGACGAGACGATTGTATACGAAGCGGTCGTCGCGGACGTCGACGACGATTCGACCGCTCTTGCGGAAATGTTGCGCGATCGATTCGGCATCGACGGGCTCGAGGGCGTCGAGCGCGCCATTGCCTGGCGGCTTTTCGAGAATGGCGGCAAGTCCGCCGGGGCGGAGCGCCTCGAATGGGCGTGCACGTCGCTGCTCGCGAACAAATTTTCGCAATCGTTCACGGTGCGCCGTTCGCCCACACGCATCACTGGCAAATAGCTTCTTGGGAGCGGTCGAGCTTCATCTCGACCGCCGCGGCCTCGAAAAAACGATGGGAGCGGTCGAGATTCATCTCGACCGCCGCGGCCTCGCAACAACGATGGGAGCGGTCGAGATTCATCTCGACCGCCGCG
>JANWLL010000151.1 GCA_025450855.1 Vulcanimicrobiia bacterium | reverse complement strand
TGGCAAAACCGCGATGCGGCGTACTTGACCGTGACCGATCAGGGCATGGGGATCCCCCCGGCGGAAACCGAGCGGATCTTTCTTCGCTTCCATCGCGCCGACAGAACCGGTGTCAACGGTCGCTCGGGCCACGGGCTCGGGCTGCCGCTTTGCCGCTGGATCGCGCGGGCGCATGGAGGCGAGGTTTCGGTCGAAAGCCACGAGGGTATCGGCAGCACCTTTACCGTTCGGCTGCCGGCAATCGTCTGAACGGCGGATCGGAGACAGACATGCTCAGGAAGTTCATCGGGCTCGTGACTGCGGCGGTCGTGGTGGCCGCGTTCGGTTCGAGCGGCGGGATCCGCCACGCCGGAGCGACGCCGGCCGGCGCTTCGGTGCCGTCCGCGCTCGAGCTCGCCGATCACGGTCTGTCGACCGTGTCAGGAGTTGACGACGAGGGCAACTACGCGCTCATCGACCCGATCGGACCCGGCGGCGTGAAGTCGACCGAAGCGGCGGACGAGGTGTTCGCCTCGACGCTGCAAGGCGGCAAGTACACCGCGTGGCGGTCGTATCGCGATCCGTTCGCACCGCTGCCCGGGCCGCCGCAAACCGGACATCCGTATCAGCCCGGCGGCGGTTCTTCGCATGGCGGAGGTGGTCGATGAACCGCTCGATCCGCAAGACTCTTGCCGCGGTGGTCGTTTTTGCCGGCATCGTCGGAGCGACCGCGACTGCTGCATACGCCCAGAATTTCTTCAGCCAGCTAAAGGTCGAGTCGCTCGTCGGCCAGGCGATCGATCTCTATCACAAAGGCGACTTCTCCGGCTCGCTCGACCGCCTCGATTCGGCGATCGCGCTTTCGCCGAACGACGTCCAAGCGCACTACGATCGCGGCTTGGCGCTGTACGCGCTCGCGCGGTATACGGACGCCGCGGGCGAGTTCAATACGTGCTTGAAGCAGCAGCCCGACCTCGTGCCGGCGCAGTTCAACCTCGGCGTGACGGATCTCGCGTTGAACAACACGGACGGCGCCAAGGCGATCTTCACGGACATCCTCGCCGGCCATCCCACGTCGATGCGCGCGAACTTCGACCTCGGTTTGACGCAGTACGTGTCGGGTCACGTCGACGCAGCAGCGCGGGCGTTCGCGATGGCGGCGCTTCTCCATCCGCAGTACACGCAAGCGCATTACGACAAGGCGCTGGCGGAGTATCGCACCGGCAACCTCGTCGCCGCCGATAAGGAAGCTGGCGAGGCGCTCAAGCTGAGCTCGACGTACGCGAAGGCGTACTTCCTGCGCGGCGCGATCCGGCTCCGCCAGGGCGACGGCGAGGGCGCGCGCCAACAGTTCGAATCGGCCGAGCGCCTTGCGTCCGACCCGGTCCTCAAGTCCCTATGCGCGCAGATCATCGCCCAAATCGGCGCCTGACCGCTATGAGATGGGGAGCGGTCGAGATCAATCTCGACCGCCGCGGCCTCGCGGTAAGGAAGGGAGCGGTCGAGCTTTAGCTCGATCGCCGCGGCCTTTCGGTTTCAAGATCGTCGTCGGTAGAGCGAACTCGACCGCTACAAACGAATCGCCGGATGAAAGCTCGTCGTCGGTCGACGTAAACGTCGACCGCTCCCATTTCCGTCGAATACGGTTACGGGTGGTGGCGGAAGAGGTCCGGGTCGAAATACCAGTCCGGCAGCGAATCGGGGAAATCAAACCCTGAGAAGTAGTATTCGTACTGGCCGCTGTCGCTGATAAAGGCGATGTGGCCTTGGCCGTTACCACTGGCGTGCGCGAGCAGCCAGTACTGACCGACAGGCTCGAACTCCGCCGTCCCTTCGATGGTTCCGGTCGCGAGCCCGATCGAGCAGCATCCGAGGGCGTGCGCTTTCCACACTTCGTACGTGTGCGTGTCGACCCACAGATCTCGCCACGGATGCGCCTTTTGGTCGACGTTCTGCGCCGGCGTTAGGGCGAGGTGATAGACGCTGTGGCCTTGGTAGTCCTCAAGCCCGACGAGCGATACGGAATAGTAGCGGTTGGCAGTGATCGCCTGCACCGATATCAGCTGCGGGGCGGTGCCCGACGCGCCGGGGGCCGGCGTCGCCACGGCGGCCGGCGTTGCGGTCGGGGGCGGCGTTGAGTACAACAAGATGTTGACGTCGGGTGCGAACGGGAACGGGTAGCCGAAATGCTGCTCGTGGTGACCGGCTCGATCGGCGACGACGTTTTGCATGAGCGCCTTCCCATCCGAGCGATACCACACGTGATAGTCGTACGTGAACTGGTGCCCGTGATGGATGAATATCTCGTGCATATCGTACACGGCGTACGGCGGATCCGGATTTGATCGGGCGGCGGCCTCCGCATTGCGCAGGATCGTCACCGCGTCGGGCATCGGCGTGGGATCGGCGACGACTGCAGCCGACGCGAACATCGCGAGCGCGACGGCGAAGGCGAACGCGAGCGAGCGGATCATATTCTCATAACGCGCGGCGGGTAGGAAAAGTTGACACGGTCATAGCCATCTCTAGTTCGCAGCCGCCCCGAGCCATGGCCTGCCGTAAGTCGACGCGCGCTGAAGCATAGGTCGGAACGGAGATTCGCAGAAAACTGCGGCGATGGAACGCTTCGAGCCGACCGAAGAACAGCGACGCGTCATCGCGTACCGCGGACGCAATCTGCTCGTCTTCGCGGGTCCGGGCACGGGAAAAACGGAAACGCTCGCGCGCAGGTTCGCGTCGATCGTCCACGACGACCGCATCTCGCCAGAAGCGATTCTTGTCCTCACCTTCTCGCGGCGCGCGGCGCAGGGAATGCGCCGCCGCATCGTCCAGCGCATGCGCGAGAGCTCGGGCGGATCGATCGCTGTCCCCGAGCTCCACATCTACACCTTCCACGGCTTTTGCAAACGGCTGCTCGACGGCGACAGGCCTCGAGGGGCGGGCCGCGACCTGCTCACGCCCGTCAAGGAACGGCTACTCTGGAATCGCGTCGTCGCAACCCTGGGTATGAAGACGTTCGCACACGACGTCGTGAAAAGCAACGCATTCGCGAACTCGGTGCTCAACCTCATCGCACGCCTGAAAGGCGAGGGCGTCGGACCTGCGGAGCTCGCTGCCGGCGCTCCCGGTGACGCGCGCGTCGAAGACCTCGCAGCGCTATATACCGCGATGGAACGCTGTCGGGAAGATCTCGGGCTCGCGGACTTCCGTGATCTCGTCGCCGACGCGGTCCGAGCGCTTGACGACTCCGATTCCGAAGCGTCGAAGTGGCTCCGATCCCGCGGCTCTTTCCGGCACGTCCTCGTCGATGAGTTCCAGGATAGCGACCCGATGCAGGTGCGGCTGCTCGAGGCGCTTCGCAAGACACGCTCGCGCGACGAAAAGCCGCCCGAGATGTGTTTCGTCGGGGATTTCAATCAGTCTATCTATCGCTTTCGCGGCGCGGCACCGGATAACGTCGTCGAAGCGCAAGACCGGTTCGACTGCGATGAACTCACGCTGCGCCTCAATCGCCGCTCGGCCAAGTCAGTCCTCGATGTCGCGAACCGCACGCCCGGCTTGCGGCGAGAGTCGTTGACCACGGCCGAGACGGACGCGAAGCGCGAAGGCTCGGTGCGTTTGATTCGCGTCGAGACCGTCGATGACGAAGTAAGCGCGATCGGTGACGCCGTCGCCGAACGCATCCGCGCAGGCGCAAAGCCGAGCGATATCGCCGTGCTCCTACGCGTCGTCGAACCGTATCGTGGCGCGATCGCCAGGGAGCTCCACGCTCGCGGTATCCCCGTGGCGGCACAGACGACCGCCGGCTTCCACGACGACTCTCTCGTGCAGTGCACGCTCGACGCGATGGCGGTACTCGCGGACATTCGCGGGGTCGAGGCGTGGCGCCGGCTGCTCACCAACCCCCTCGTCGGTTTCCATCCGCTTTCGGTCAGCCTCGCGCTCACCCGAGTCGATTTCAGCGGTGACCCGCAGGCAGCGCTCGCCGACGATCCACCGCGCGGACGCGTCGCTTGGATCGACTTCGTCCGGCGCATCGAGAACTGCCGAGTCTTCGCCGCAGCGCAACGTCGCTTCGACCCGGTGACGCTCATCCAGACGATAGTCCGAGAACTCGACCTTCTCTGGCCGGTGCGCGACGAGACCGATGTGCCCGGCTTCGACTCAGGCGCCTCCCCGGCTCGGCTCGCGAATCTCGTCCAAGCTGCTCGCGACGTCCGCGAATTGTGGTCCGACGGAGCCGAGCGGCTGAATGCTACGAGGTTCATCGACGCGCTCGCACCACTGCTCGGCCTTCTCGGCGATAGCTACGAGGAGCCGCAAGCCGATGAGTCCGGCGTGCCCGTCATGTCGATCCATGCCGCGAAGGGGCTCGAGTTCGATCTGGTCGTCGTGCCTCAGATGATCGATGGCGTTCTGCCGGCTCACGCACGTCCGGATCCGCTTTTCGGCGCCGGCTCGTCGTCACTAGTGCGCGCTGAGGACGCCGCAGCCGAGGAGGCATCGCTGTGGTACGTCGCGTTGACGAGAGCCCGCTTCGACGTTCTCGCGACCGCTGCACGTCTTGGTGACGACGCCGCCGAACTACCGCTGTCGCAGTTCGCGTCGCTCGTCGACGACGTCGAAGAACGCCCGACAAGCCCCGATCGCGACGAGCACGTGGGATTCGCCGCGGCGTTTGCTGCCGCCGGCGCGGACGAGCGGCAGTCGCCCCGAGTCAGGCGTTACCTCGAACAGCGCCCGGTGCTCGAAGCACTACTGGTCGACCCAAAGCTCACCGAAGAGCAGCCGCGACCGGTCGCGTGGCCGCTCCAGCGGTTGTCGCCATCGGGCATCGAGACGTACGTCGCGTGCCCGCGCCGGTGGTTCTACAAATACGTCCTCCAGCTGTCATCCGATGACGACGACGCGACGCGCATGGGGCGCTACACGCATCAGGTCCTCGAGCGGTACCACGATGAAGCCCGCGATTTTTCGTCGAGAGAGGCGCTTCCGTCGATCGGCGCCATCATGAAAGCGCTCGCACCGATCGCCGACGAAGAGGCGCGTTTCGCTGCCGAAGAAGCGGGCATCGCGATCGCGTCGCCCCTGTATCGCTACGAGTCGGCGAGGGTGCTCCGCCAGCTCGAGGGGTATGCGCAGTGGCTCCTCGACGAAGCGCGCGAACGGCCGTTCACCGTTCTCGCGTGCGAACGGCGCATCGAAATCCCGATCGGCGATGTCCGGCTCATCGGTTACCCCGACCGGATCGACCGGCTCGCCGACGGCACGCTCGCCATCCGAGACTACAAGACTGGGAGGATGCACTCGGCGAAAGGCGCGGCCGCGTTCGCGAGCGAGGCGCTCGGAAAGGTCGATCCGCGCGAGCCGGGACTCGGCGTCTTCGGGCGCACATCGGCAGAACTCAAGCTCCAGACGTACCTATACGTCCGCGGCGTCGAGGCGGCTTTCTCCGGAAGCGTGTCGCGCACCGACTATCTGTACTTCCGCGGCTCCGACAAAGAGCGCACGGCGGTCGTCGCAGATTCGACGCAGCTCGTCGACAAGCCACGGAAGGGCGCGTTGACGCGCGCCGAGCTCGAATCGGTGTACGACGTCATCGCTGCGGGCGTCGTCCGCGAGGTCTCATCCGGTTCGATCTCGTCGTTCGCCACTGCCGTCGACGATAGCACATGCATGTGGTGCCGCTACGTTGCGATCTGTCCGGGCGCCGGCACGATCGATTACGAGGCGGCAGCTCGATGATGGTCGAGGACAGGCGCACTTCCCCATCAGACCAGCAGCGTAAGGTCACGGCGCACGGGCTCGAAACGCCGGCCCTCGTCGATGCGGGGGCCGGAACGGGCAAGACGTTCACGATCGTCGAGCGCGTCGCGCAGCTCAACGCTGATGCCAAGGATGGGTGCCCAGCCTCGGCGATCCTTCTGCTGACGTTTTCGAGAAAGGCCGCCGCCGAGCTTCGCAACCGGATCGTCCGCCGGCTCGGAGCGGGCGTCGAGCCACCGGAATGCTCGACCTTCCATGCGTTCGCGCTATCCATCTTGAAGGAACACGGTTTCGAGCTCGACCTCTCGCCCGACGCGACGCTCATCAACGAGATCGATGCTCGCGTCGCCTTCTGGAAGTTGTTCGACGATTTCATCCGCGGTGCGGTCGGATCCGACGCGGGCGCATTCGCGCTGCGCTACTACATGATCGACCAGGTCCGCAAGGCGCTGTTCGAGATCCGTCAGCGGTTGAGCGATCGCGGCGAGTCCGTCGACGCATTCCGCGAGCGTGCGCTCGCCGCGGCAGACGAGTTCGCGCGCCGGCCGTATCGCGCGCTGTACGATCCCGACTGCCGGACGCCGAAGGTCGCGCTCCACCAGATCGACGAGGCGGCGTTCGTGCGGGAGGTGGCGGAGGAGCGCACGCGAGTCGATGCGACGGCGACCCTTTTCAAGGCATTCGAGGAGCGCCTACGCGAGCGCGCCGCTCTCACCTACGCCGATCTCTTGCGGCTCGCGGTGAAGACCGTCCGACAGCGGCCGCAGGTCGCGGCGACGCTGCGCGGACGCTTCCGCCACTGCATCGTCGACGAGTTCCAAGACACCGATCCGCGGCAGGTCGATCTCATCGAAGCGATATTCGGCGCGGGCTGCGAGCGCGTCATGGTCGTCGGGGACCCGCGGCAGACCATCTATGGATTCCGCGGCATCGATCCGGATAACGTCGCGAAGTTCGGCGCGAAACCCGGATGCGTGCCGTACGCCCTCACGGAGAACCGCCGTTCGCGTCAGGATATCCTCGATCTAGCGCACGCCGCGCTCCATCCGCAGTTCGACGACCCGTTGCCGCTCCGCGCGGTCCGGGCGAGTGTCGAAGACGAGATCATCCATGTCGCGAGCCGGTGGTCGGCGACCGGCGTCAAGCTCAATGCCGCGCGCATGCGCGAGCGCGAAGCCGCGTGGGTCGCAGGGAAGATCGTCGAGATGCTCTCGAGAGGTCGACGCGTCGAGTCGATGGAGCGGACCGGCGAACTCGAACCGATCGCACCACGACATATCGCGATCTTGAGCAGGCGCAAGACGAAGCTGCAGCCGCTCATCGACGCACTCAACGCCGCCGACCTGCCGTTTCGGCAATACGGCGGTGCCGGCTTCTACGATGCGCCCGAAGTGCTCGACGCGCTCGCGTGGCTGAGACTCGTGACCGAACCGCTCGACGACAAGGCCGTCGGCCGCGTCCTCTCCTCGGCGGCCGTCGGCTGTTCTGACGCGTCCATCGCGACGCTCTGCGCGGGAATGCACGAAGGGGGATCGAGCATCGCGAGCCGAGCGCTCGTCGAAGACGTGCCCTCCGATCTTGACGCCGAAGGTCGAAACCGCATCGAGCGTTTCCGCAAAACGATTCGCGCTCTCCAGGACTACGCGGGCGCTCCGCTCGTCGTCGCGTGGGAAGCGACGATCGACCGGGCCGGTATCGGACTGACCGCTGATCTTCGGTCCGGCCGACGCACCGATCAGGCCCGCGCGAACGTCGAGAAGCTGTCGGCGATGGTGCGGTCGTTCGCCGAGAGGAACCCCGGCGCTCGCGCTGCCGATTTCGACCGCTATATAGTCGAGCTCACCGAAGCGGATGCCGATGACCAAGAAGCGGATCCCCCCGCCGCCGATGCCGTCAGCGTCATGACCATCCATGCAGCGAAGGGCCTCGAATGGCCGATCGTGTTCCTCATCGACGTCTGGCCGCTTCAGCCGGCCGACAACAGTTCCGTGAAAGTCGACTCGGCGACCGGCGCATTGCTCGTCAGTGAAGGGCCCGACGGCACCAAGCCGTTCCACACCGAGTCTATCGACGGGCGCGACGACGGCCATGGCAACATCACCAAAGAGGCTCGTCGCGATCCGAGCCGCGCTCGCGAGGAGCTCCGCCTCTTCTACGTCGCGCTCACGCGCGCCCGAGACGAACTTTTCGTCAGCGGCTGGCGCAGGATCTCGAAGACGCACCCGAATGGGACGATCCACCCCTATCTCGCGACGGTCATCGAGCGGATAGAACAGCTGGGGTGGAAGACGCTCGACGAACCGGCACCCGAAGGCGCTCGCTATTCGGGCCGCGGCATCCGCATCGGCGACAGCGTCATGCCGCTCGGCGATTTCGTCATGGAGCGCCCGATCCGCCGCAACGTATCGGCGACGACGCTTTCGTTCTCGTCGATATCGCAATTCGAGCAATGCCCGCGCTCGGTGACGTACCGGGTCGCGTATGGATTGCCCGGCTTCGGCCGTGCGGCTTTCGACGACGCGTTGGAATCAAGCGTGGACGGCGGCACGATGCGATCGCGCGATTCGCTTTTGTCTGCGGGCACGTACGGCGATCTCGTCCACCGCGCGCTCGAGGCGTGGGGGCGCTCGCCGGGCGACGCGCCCGCGGCCTACGTGACGGCGGCGATCGGCGACCTCCGTCTAGACCCGTCGAAGGATGAGCGCGAACGAGCGACCGCGAGCGTCCGCGATGTGATCGCAGCGCTTACGGGATGGAGGCCCATTATCGTCGAGGCGCCGTTCACGCTCGAACTCGGCGGCGTCGAGGTCACGGGATTCATCGATCTCATCGCGGAGAATCCGCATGGCGATATCGTCATCGTCGACTACAAGACGGGCGTGACGGAAGCGGCGCACTACGCTCTCCAACTGGCGCTGTATCGCATCGCTGCGAGCAAGGCGTATGGCAAGGATGTCGCCGCATGCTCGATCGTCCGGATCGGCTCGGCGGGCGCCTCGCTCGAAGCCGTCGATTCTCTGGAGGAATCCGAGGTGCATGACCGCGTCGCGGGCGTCGCAGCCCGCATTCGCGCCGCCGACGTCACCGCGACGCCCGGTCCCCAGTGCGCGACCTGTGCGTATCGCGACGCGCCATGCTTGGACTATGCGAAGACGACCGTTCCCGAGCAGCTCACGATGCTGACGACCTAGCGCCGATGGGCGTATGAGTCGGGGAGCGGTCGAGATTCACGACCTTCTGATGTAGCGGTCGAGCTTTAGCTCGACCGCCGCGGCCCCGCCGCCGAGCTGCGCTCGGCCTACTACACCTTCGAAGCGGCCTGCTCGAGCCGGCGCGGCTCGTCGACACCTTTTGAAGAGCTCGCCTTCGAGCTCGGCGGCAATCTAGCGGTGGATCTTCCCCGCGAGCGCGCGGGAGCGCGACAGATCGGCGAATTCGTCGTCGGTCGCCGGCTGCGGCTTGTCGCGTTCGGCGTCGACGACGCAGATGAACCCGAGCGGCTCGGCCGCGTCGTTGACGAACTGGTGCATCGTCATCGGTCCGACGTAGATGTGATCGAACGTCGCGAGCGGGTGGATGTCGCCGCCGACGACGGCATAGCCGCGACCGCGGATGATGGTCACCGAGTGCACGTGGCGATGCTTTTCGAGCCGCGTGTAGCCGTCGGGCTCGATCTCGAAATAACGGACCTCGAAGGATGATGGCTCGCCGCGGTCGCCGGAGATGACGTGCTTGGTGACGCCCCGATAGCCTTGACCGGGTTCGTCTCGACGGCCCGCCCGATAGCCGACGGGCTCGATGCCTGACCAGCTATTCGCACCGGGACTGAAGGCGTTCTTCACGATCGCTGTGGGTATACGATGACCTTCAGCGCTTCACCCGCGTCGCGGACCAGATCGTATGCGTTTCGCACATCGGTCAGCGCCAGCCGATGCGTGATGAGATCGGCCGCCGGTAGGCCGTTTTCGAGCAATTCCAACGCCTTGCGTGTATCGCCCGGACCGGCGCTGTACGAATGCGTGATGCGCACGTCTTTGAAGAACAGTTCGTTGACGGGTATGCCCCAGCGTTCGCCAGGCGGAAGCGGCGTGAACAAGACGATCGTGCCGCCGGGCGCGACCGCGGCGGCTGCGGCATCCATCGCCGCCGTCGAACCTGGGCCGACGATGACGACGTCCGCGCCGCCGCCCGTCGCTTCCTTGACGCGAGCGATCGCGTCGCCAGGAGCGAACGCCGCGTGCGCGCCGATCGAAAGCGCTTTTGCGCGGCGGCTGTCGACGCCGTCGACGCCGATGATGAATGCCGCGTCGCGTCGTCGTGCGAGCATGATGTGGAGCAGTCCCATGACGCCGAGTCCGATGACGAGCACGCAGCAGCCCCGTACGTCGCCGGTGCGATCGAGTGATTTGACGACGGTCGCGAGCGGCTCGACGAACGTGGCGACGTCGTCGTCGACCGCGTCGGGCAGCGCGAGCATGTCGACGGCGACGCTTTGCGCTTGGACGATCGCGCGCTGCGACATACCCCCGGGGACGAGGCGCACGGGCCGCCACGTTTCGCACTGCACGTAGTCGCCGCGTTCGCAGCGGTTGCACTTCATGCACGGCGCGTGGTGATGGATGAAGACGCGATCTCCCTTCTTCAGCCGCTCGACACCGGCTCCGACCGCCTCGACAACGCCGACCGGCTCGTGCCCGAGCACGACCGGCGCTTTACGCGCGACATACCAGTCCATCGCCTCGCCCGGACAGATGCCGCACGCGGTGATCTTGACGAGAGCTTCGCCGTCGCGCATCTCCGGCAGTTCGACCTCGCGGATCGAGATCGACCCGTCGCGGTCGTATACCGCGGCGCGGGTCACGTCCATCGAGGCTCCTCGCCTTGCGGCACGAGCGCGAACTTGTGGCCTTCGCGCCGGTCGAGCCGCTCGAAGACGTCGATGATATCATCCATCTTCTCGACACCGGATACGAGCGGCTTGACGTCGATGCCGCCGCGGCCGAGGAGCTCGTACGCCTCGCGGACGTCGGCCGGTGTGAAGTGGAAAGCTCCGAGCAGCGCGATCTCGCCGTAGTGGATATTCGCCGCATCGAACTCCGCGACCGTACCCGACGGCAAGCCGCTGAAGAGGACGACGCGAGCGCCCGGACGCGCGAGCGAGGCGGCAAGCGTCCATGTCGGCTGCGTGCCCGCGCATTCGAACACCGCACTGGCGCTGCCGGCGAGCGCGTCGACGGCCCGTGCGTCGTCCGCCTCGACGACGTGCTTGGCCCCAAGTGCCGACGCGAGCTTACCCCGCTCGGCGCCGCGAGCGATCACCGTCGCGTTGACGCCGGCTCGAACCGCATAGATGAGATGAAGCAGGCCGATCGTCCCAGCGCCGACGATCGTGACGTCGGCCGGCAGCGGACGCCGGGCATCGGCGCGCCGCAGCACGTTCCAGCCGTGCACGACGCACGAAAACGGTTCCAAGAACGCCGCTTCGATGTACGAGAGCTTCTCGGGCTTTTTGTAGACGTTGTGCTTGACGAGTTTCGCGGGCAGCAGCAGCTCGTCGCCGTACGCGCCGAGCGCGATGTCGTCGAAGAGATGCTCGCACAGGTTCTCGAAGCCCCGCGCGCACTTCTCGCACGCGCCGCATGGCGCGGTCTGCACCCACATGACGCCGTCGCCGGCGGCGAATCGATCGACCTCTTTGCCGATCGCGATGACGTCACCGGACGCCTCGTGGCCGAACGGGCCGTA
>JANWLL010000150.1 GCA_025450855.1 Vulcanimicrobiia bacterium | reverse complement strand
TCCGCGCGAGCGCGCTCTCGCCGGTCGCCCAGACCTCGTCGATGCCGTCGACGTGCTCGCCGATGATCTTTTTCGTCAGTTCTACGCGGCGCTTAATGGGTGCGGGCTCGCGGTCGTCGCGAAGGATGCACAGGCGCAAGACCTTTTCCGGATTGCCTTGTCCGTGCGCACCGCTCCAGCCGACGGTCTCGTTGTGGTTGAGCTCCGGAAAGACGTTCGAGATCGCGTACGCTTTCGCGTTCTCGTTGATCTGCGTCTTCCAGCGATATGCGGCGACGCCGCGCTCGCCTTGAGAACCATAGATGACAGGCAGCTTGGCGCGCCACGTCGAGGCGAGCGACCGCGCGACGTTCTCGTCGTCCGGCGCGTCGGGATTGCAGCGATCGCGGACGCCGCGCATCGTGGCGACCGCTTCGTCGATGTCATCGACGAGCGGCGACGGCAGCAGGCCGAGCCGCGCCGACGCGACGACGAGCGGGATGAACCCGTAGCCGAGCGATGCTCGGGGCTGCAAGCCGCCCGGAAACGTGACCAGAGGAACGCCGTCACGCGACGCGCGTTTTGAGAGCTCGCCGCCGGTCGTGAACGCCACGATCGTGGCACCCGCCCGGCGTGCTTGATCGTACGCCGAGAGCGTCTCCTCGGTATTGCCGGAATTGCTCGCCGCGAATACGAGCGTGTCAGGTCCGACGTACCCCGGCAGATGATAATCGCGCGTGACTTCGACCGGGCAGCGCAGCACGGGCTGATAACACGCTCGGAGCAGATCGCCGCCGATCGCCGAGCCGCCGAGACCCGCGATGACGAGCGAGTCGAATCGCTTGCGCTCGGCGGCCGCTAGATCCGCGGTGGATCCGATCGTCTTAGCCGCCGAGCACTGCTCCGGGAGGCCGAGGATGGCCCCCATCATATCCTGCGGGTCCGTCGCGCGAGCGGGCGCGAGAGCGGTGCCGTCAGGTCGAGCGGTCATGTGCCTCCTGTCGGAAGAGAAGGAGGCGCGAGGGTCAACGTTCCGCGCGCTTCGCTTCTTCGATGAGGCGCTTTACTTTCTGACCGCCCTTATGCCCTATCTCTTCGTAGAAACCGGGGCCGTATTTGTCCTTGACCGCATTGCCGCCCTTTTGTCCGATGTTCTCGTAGAATTCTGCGCCGTGACGCTCTTTGGTGACTTCCCCACCTTTGCGGCCTATCTCTTCGTAGAACGACGCGCCGTACTTCGCCCGTACGGCATCGCCGCCACGTTTGCCGGCTTCACGCACGGACATCTCGCCGCCCAGCCGATCCTTGGCTACTTCCTTCGTCCGGATCATGAATCACCTATTCTTACGGCAACAAGGGTAATGATATCGAGCGGGCGAGGAACCGCCCGCGCGAGATATCAATGTAAGTTGTACCCGAGAGGGCAGACGCTAAACCGGCAGCTGAAATCGGTCCCATACTGTGCTTGACGTCATTCTTCGCGGTGGTCTCATCGTCGATGGTACCGGGACGCCCGGGTACTATACCGATATCGCGCTCAAAGACGGCAGAATCGCGCGCATCGGCGATTGTTCAACTGCTGACGCCGCGGAGCGTCTCGATTGCACCGGCCTCGCGATCGCGCCGGGTTTCATCGACATGCACGGCCACTCCGATGAGATCCTCCTCGTCGATCCGCTCGCCGACGCGAAAATCCGTCAGGGCGTCACGACTGAAGTCGGCGGCAATTGCGGCGCATCGCCCGGACCCTTGTCCCAAGACGAATTCGATAGCCGCAAGCGGAGCTATAAAGACGCGTACGGATTCGATCTAGAGACGTCGACGATCGGCGGCTTTCTCGACGCGCTCGATTCTGCTGAACCGGTGATGAACTTCTGCACGCTCGTCGGATGCGGCGAAACGCGCGCTGCGGTCGGCGGCATCGACGACACGCCGCTCGACAAAGATGCGCTGCGCCGCGAGTGCGACCTCGTGCGCGACGCGTGCGAGCAAGGCGCCATCGGCATCTCGTCGGGACTCATCTATCCGCCGGGCCGCTTCGCCGATATCGCCGAGCTGACGGCCCTCGCATCGGCCGCGCGCGACGCCGGCAGTCCGCTCTATGCCTCGCACATCCGAAGCGAGGGCCGCGACCTCGTCGAGGCGGTCGAAGAGGCGCTCGAGATCGGCGCGCGCACCGGCGTCGGCGTGCAGTTGTCGCACCACAAAGCGTCCGGCAAAGCGAACTGGGGCAAAGTGCACGACAGCCTCGCGCTCGTCGAGCGATCGCGGACGTCCGGCAACGACGTCGTGCTCGATCAGTATCCGTACAAAGCATCGAGCACCGGGCTCGACGTCATCTTGCCGAAGGACGTCAACGTCGGCTCAGCCGACGTCGTCTTGGCGCGTCTCGCCGACAAACGCTATGCTGCGCTCGTCGCAGCGCGCGTCGAGCTCGAGTATTCGGACCGGTGGAACGACGTCATGATCGCTGCGGTCGCGAGCGAGAAACACCGCGGGTTCGAGGGCATGACCGTCGCGCAGATCGCGCAGTCGCAACAGCGACGTCCCGTCGTCGTCGCTCTCGATCTGCTCGTGCAAGAGAGGCTGCAGGTCGCAGCGATCTTCTTCACGATGTGCGAGGACGACGTCCGCACCGTGCTGTCGTACGCCCACACGTCGATCGGCAGCGACGCGTCCGTGCGCTCGGTCGGCGGCATAACGGCGCGCGGCAAGCCGCATCCACGCGCGTTCGGCACCTTTCCGCGCATCTTCAAACGCTACGTACGCGATTCGAGGCTGCTCACGCTCGAAGAGGCCGTGCGGCGTGCGACGAGGCTGCCGGCGACGCGCCTCGGCCTTCGCGATCGCGGCGAGCTCCGGGAGGGCTGGCACGCCGATATCGTCGCTTTCGACCCGGCGACCATCGCGGATATGTCGACGTATGAGGATCCGTACCGGTATCCCGTAGGCTTGTCACACGTCTTCGTCAATGGCGTCGCAGTCGTGCGCGACGGGCTTTCGACGGGAAGCAAAGGCGGTAGGGTATTGCGGCGCGGGCGTGACCTGTAGGGCTTTTCGCTGCCTCGTACGGCCTTGACCGCCGGGCCGCTCGCGCTATAATGAATAAAAGGAGTGTCTTGGCGGCGTGAGATCAGTCTGGGTGGGCGTGTTCGCCGGCTTCGCGGCTTTTGTTGCCGCGACGTCCGGCACGCTCGCGTCCGAGACGAACGCCGCTCATCTGCCGCTCAAACCCGCGGTGGTCGGTCCGGCGACAGAGCGCAAGCCATGGATCGAAGGCGTCGACCCCTCGGTCGAAAACAGCCTCTTCTTCGCGACGTACGATGCGCTGTCGACGCACAACGTCCTCAAGGTATATGCGTTCGACGCGGGCGGATATGAGTCGGCGGCGATCCGCATCTCCGGCCGCATCCCGCACGAGCCCGAAGATCTGAGCCTCGATGACCTCGCGTCCGAGGCCGTCACGCTCATCCACACGACCTTCGACCGCTTCCCGGAGGTCCAGCACGTCGATATCTGGGCGACCGTGCCCGTGCCGCAATCCGAAGCGACGAGCGTCGAGAACACGGTGTTCTCGGTGTCCGCCGATCGAAGCGTCTACGAGCGGATCGACGACGGACACGAGATGAGCGACCTCGGGTTCCTCGGCGCGTTCGGCCGCGTCTGGGTGGCGCCCGAGGTGCCGCGATGATACGCCGCGCGATCATCGTCGCGGTCATCGCGTGCATCGCCGTCATTCCGCACGCTGCGAACGCCGCACCGAAACGTCCGGTCTCGCTGCCGCAGCATCCGGTGACGAGCGTCGACGGAACTGCCCGGACGTCGCCGGTCGACGGCGTCGGGCCGCTCGGCGAGGTCTGGCGCGTGCCGATGCGGCGCAAGGAGATCGCGCTCACCTTCGATGACGGACCGTATCCGTTCTATACGGATCTGCTTCTCCACGAGCTCGAACGCTCGCACGTCGTCGCGACGTTCTTCCTCGTCGGCCGGTCGTCGCAGGAGTTCCCCGAGCTCGTCAAACACATCGTCGCCGACGGCGACGAGATCGGCGACCACACGTTCAATCACTACAAGCTGACGAAGCTGTCAGGCCAGCAGATCGCCGCGCAGATCTCCGAAGACGCGACCCTGCTCGAGCCGTTCGTGGGCGCGCCGCTGACGTTGTTCCGCCCGCCGCATGGCCGCTTCGACCATCGGGTCGTCGCGCTCGCGCATGCGATGGGCTACGACACGATCTTTTGGAGCGACAGCCCGGAGGACACGAAAGACATCTCGCCCGCGCTCATCGTCAAGCGCACGCTCGACCAAGCATCGCCGGGCGGCATCATCCTCATGCACAACGGACAGTATAGGACGATCGAGGCGCTTCCGATCATCATCGATCGTCTGCGCTCCGAAGGATATTCGTTCGTGAGTGTGACCCGTCTGCTCGAAGACGGCCGCCGCTACGACGGTTTGAACGTCAAAGCGACGCCGTTCATGCAGTAGCGCAGGCCCGTCGGCGGCGGCCCGTCATCGAAGACGTGCCCGAGATGTCCCCCGCAGCGCCGGCAATGCACTTCCGTCCGATCCATCCCGAGCGAATCGTCGCGGGTCGTCAGGATCGCATGCGACAGCGGTGCGTAGAAGCTTGGCCAGCCCGTGCCGCTGTCGAATTTCGTCTTCGATGAGAACAAGTCGAGCGCGCAACCGGCGCACGCATACGTGCCGGGCCGCTTCTCCTCGTCGAGCGGGCTCGAAAATGCGTACTCCGTACCCGACTGGCGAAGCACCGAGTATTGCTCGGGCGTCAGGAGCTTGCGCCACTCTGCGTCGGTGTGTTCGACCTCATAGTGGACGGACGAGGCGTCGTCGGAGCGCGCCATCTTCGCCCGGATGCCGAATGCCAGACCCGTCGCGCCGAGGGCCGCTATCGATACGAATGAACGCCTATCCATTTTCATGCGCCTCCGTACGCGTATACGTTCAGCCGGCCTGACCGGATGCCTTCGAGAGCTCCGTCCAGACCTTTTCTACTTCGGCTTCGAGCGCCATCTCGTCGCTGCCGTTCCGGATGATCCACGTCGCTTTGCCATCGTACCCGGATTCCGGGAACTGCACGCGCATCCGAGCGCGGACCGCGGCCGCAGCCATGCCATCGCGACGCATGACGCGCGCGATGCGAGCCGGCTCGGGAGCTGTCACGGCGATGACCGTGTTGCAATTGCGGTCGAAACCCGATTCGAAGAGCAGCGGCACGACGACGACGACCACCGCCGACGGCGGATAGCCGCCGATGCGCGCGAGCACGCGTTTGAGGATCTCAGGATGTGTGATCTCGTTGAGGCGTTGCCTGCGGCGTTCGTCGCTGAAGACGATGCGTGCCAGTGCCTCGCGATCGAGCGCGCCGCTGCGCCGGATCACCGATGCACCGAATTCGCCCACGATCGCATCGAGCATAGGGCTCGGCGGCTCGACGACCTCGCGCGCGATGACGTCGGTGTCGATGATCGTCGCACCGCGTTTTTCCAACAGCTTCGCCACGGCGGATTTGCCGGCGCCGATGCCGCCGGTGAGACCGACGATCACGGCGATGAAAAGGGCGGCACTTGATGCCGCCCCTCAGACCGCTTGACCACCATGCCTCTTACGAGTCGGAGGTCGACGCGTCGGGCGGCTCCGGCGCGCCCGTCGCGTCGGACGGTTCGGCGCTTTTCGCCTCGAGCGAATCGCCGATGGAGGACTCTTGCGCCTCCTGGCTCGCGAGGAACTCGGCGACCTCGGGGTTGCCGCCTTCATTGGACGACGCCTTCGTGACGCTCGCGGTGATGCGGCGAGACGGCACGTTGATCGAGAGCAGCCGGACCTGGACGGTCTCGCCCGTCGCCGGCGGCGTTCGGCCGTCGAACTCCGACTTCGGCACCATGCCTGTGACGCCGGGCAGGATCTCGACGAGCAAGTAGTTCTGCGTCACCTTGATGAGCGTCGCGGGGACGACCGTGCCTTCGACGAGTTGGTCCGGCACGTTCTTCCACGGATCTTCGAGCGAGTGCTTGAGCGAGAGGCTCACCTTCTTCGCTTCAGGGTCGAACTTCATCACTTCGACCTGCACCTTGTCGCCGATGTTGACGACTTCGCTCGGATGCTTGATGCGCGACCACGACAGCTCGCTGTTGTGGATGAGGCCGTCGATGCCGCCGAGATCGACGAAGGCGCCGAAATCCGCGAGCCGGACGATCGTGCCCTCGCGGATCTGCCCCGCTTGGAGCGTCGCGAGCAGCTCTTGCTTCTTCTGGTTGAGCTCTTCTTCGAGGACGACGCGCTGCGAGAGGACGACGCGCTTGCGCTTGTGGTCGAGGTCGATGACCTTGAGGCGCAGCTGCTTGCCGACGAGCTCGTCGAGGTTGCCGACCGGATGGCGACGGATCTGCGATGCCGGTACGAAACCGCGCATGCCGAGGTCGACGAGCACGCCGCCTTTGACGACTTGCGTGACGGTCGCGGTGACGACTTCGTTCTGTTCGTGCGCTTCGAGGACTTTCGTCCACGTCTTGAGCGCGCGCGCGCGCTTTTCGGAAAGGTAGAGCGTGCCGTCGCCGTCGCCGTCGATGCGGTGGACGAGCACTTCGAGCGTATCACCGACCTTCAGGTCTGCGACCGACATCCCGGGCGAGAGCTCGCGGGATGTGACGATGCCTTCGGACTTCCCGCCGATGTCGACGAGCAGTTCGTCGTTCGTCTTCGCGACGATCAGGCCGGTGAGGACCTGACCCTCGTCGAGCGTTCGAAGGCTCTCTTCGTAAAGGCGCTGTTCGAGCGCGAATTCGTCTTCCGCTTGCGATGGTTCGAGCACGTGCGTATCAGCCATAGAGGAAGGATCACCTTGGTTTCTTTTAGATTCGGGCATGCCCGCCGATCGGGCGCGGACACCTAGATTCGCGGAAACCCGAAAGGCTCCGCCCTCAAAGGTCCTTCGTCACCGAGGCGAGATGTGGTGCGAGTCGTCGATTATCGCTGGCAAGCGGGACAGTAGAACGTCCCACGCTGGCCTAGCACGATGCGCTTGATCGGCGTCCGACAACGCCGGCACGGTAAGCCGGCACGCCCGTAGACGTTGAGCTTTTTCTGAAAATCGCCCGGTAAACCCTCCGCATCGACGTAGTCGTCGACGCTCGAGCCGTGCGATTCGATCGCGCGGAGCAACACGCGGCGCAGTGCCGCGACGAGAGCGATCCGCTCGCGCGCGCTGAGCCGACCGGCCGGCCGTCTCGGCCGGATGCGCGCCCTGAAGAGCGCTTCGTTCGCGTAGATGTTGCCGACGCCGGCGATCCGCTTCTGGTCGAGCAGCAGTGCCTTCACCGGCGTCTTGCGCTTTCGCACGATGCTCGCGAAGGCCGCGGCGTCGAGCGATGGCGAGAGCGCGTCGATGCCGACGCCGAGGACGTCGCTGCTGACGTCGTCGAGCAGACGTATGCGTCCGAACTTGCGCGCATCTGCGAACGAGAGCTTGTCGCCGTCTTCGAACACGAGCGCAAGCCGTTCGTATGGAACATACGCCTCTGCGTTGGTGACGGTGAGGCGTCCGGTCATCCGCAAGTGGACCGTAAGCGTACGTCCGCTCCGCAGGCGGATCGCCACGAACTTGCCGATTCGCCCGACCGATTCGATCGAATCGCGGCGAAGCGTCTCGAGCGGGATGCTCCTCGAGTCGACCGTCCGATCCCAGAGTATCTCGGGCTTTGCGATGACGCGCCGGCGGACGAGCGGGTCGAGGCCGCGCGCGATCGTCTCGACTTCGGGCAGCTCAGGCATCTAATGTAGTAGGCCGAGCGAAGCTCGGCTTTTTAGGCTCACTCGAGATCCGCCCAAGTCGGACCGCTCGAGAAATGGACGGCGAGCGGCACGCGCAGCGACATCGCGTTCTCCATCGCGTCCTCGACGACCCCACGGAGCCGCGATATCTCTTTCGTCGGCGTCTCGAAGATGAGCTCGTCGTGGACCTGGACGAGCATGTTCGCTTCGACGTTCGCTTCTTCGATGCCACGTGCGACGCGGACCATCGCGAGCTTGACGAGGTCGGCCGCGCTCCCTTGCAGCGGTGCGTTGATCGCCATCCGTTCGGCAGCGGCGCGCAGCGAGTGATTGGTCGATCGCAGGTCGGGGAGATAACGGCGGCGCCCGAGGATCGTCGTGACGAAGCCGTCCGTTCGCGCCTTGGCGAGCCCCGCGTCGATGTAACCCTTGATGCGCGGGAAACGCGCGAAGTATTGCGCGATGAACTCGCGCGCTTCGGCGCGCGTGATGCCGGCGCTCTGCGCGAGCCCGAAGCTCCCCATTCCGTACAGCACGCCGAAGTTGATCGCCTTTGCGCGGCGGCGCAGCTCGGGATCGAGCGGCGCGTCGTCGGGAACGCCGAAGACGCGACGCGCGGTATACGCGTGCGCGTCGTGGCCCTCGGCGAACGCCGCGAGCAGATTCTCGTCTTGCGAGAAGTGCGCGAACAGCCGCAGCTCGATCTGCGAATAGTCGGCAGCGACGAGCGCCATGTCGGCTCGGCGCGGCACGAACGCACGCCGGATCGCTTTGCCGGCGGCCGTCCGCACCGGGATGTTCTGCAGGTTCGGGTTCGTCGACGACAGCCGTCCGGTCGCCGCGCCGAGCTGATGAAACGTCGTGTGCACGCAGCCCGTCTTGGGGTTCACGAGCGCGGGCAGCGCGTCGACGTACGTCGACTTGAGCTTGGCGACTTCGCGATATTCGAGTATCTTCGCAGCGATCGGGTGCTCGGCAGCGAGCGGTCCGAGGATCTCGATGCCCGTCGCGTAGCCGGTCTTCTTCTTGATGCCGCCCGGCAGCGACATCTTCTCGAAGAGGACCGCGCCGACGGCTTTGGGAGAATTGAGGTTGAACTCTTCGCCGGCCGACTCGAAGATATCAGCGCTCGCTCTTGCGATCATGCCGTCGAGCTCGGCGCGGATGCGGTCGAGCTCTTTGACGTCGAGCGCGAAGCCGACCGACTCCATCCGAGCGAGGACGCGAGCGAGCGGGAGCTCGACGTCGCGGAGCAGCGAGCTCTCGCCCGCGTCTTCGATCATCCGCTCGAGGACGGGCGCCGCGCGGAACACCGCATCGGCGGACGATGCGAACGCCGGGTCGAGCGACGCGGGTGCGGCGAACAGGTCCATCGCAGCCGGCGCCTTCGGCTTGTCGACGAGCGTGACGACGGCGCCGCTCATCCTCGCGGCTTCTGCCAGCGAGGGCTCCCCGAGCGTCGGGTCGACCAACCCCGCACCGAGCATCGTGTCGAAACCGACGTCCGTGAGGCGAAGAACATTGAGGTCCGCCCACGCGTAAAAGCTCTTCGAATCGTGGACGTTTTTTCGCAGCTCCCGCGCGTCGAGAAGCGACTTCACCGCGGAGAGCGTCTCAGCGTGGTGCAGCACGGAACTCTCGGGCACGACGAACGCGTCGCCGGGTGATGCGCAAAACGCGAGTCCGGCTGCGGCGCCGTCGTTGCCGGCGACGAGCGCGATCCCGACGGCGGGCTGCTTGCGCAGCTCGTCGATCGCCTCCGCAGCTCGTGCGTCTTCAAGCGTGCGATAGCGCGTCGGGATCTCGACCCCGAGCGGCGCGACCTGCGACGACATGGCGGCCGTAGCGTCGGCGCTCTTCGGATCACCGTTCTGCGCGCGTGACGCGAGCGTGCGGAACTCGAACGCCTCGTAGAACCGAGCGAGCCGCTCGCGCGGCGGCGTCTCGTACTTGAGCTCGTCCCAACCGACGTCGATCGGGAGATCGCGTTTGGCGGTGGACACGGCGCGGCAGCGGCGCGCTTGATCGGCGTACTGGTCGAGCAATCCGGCGATGCGCTTCGGCATCACTTCGGCGGAATGCTCGAGCAACGCGTCGAGCGTGCCGAATTGTGCGATGAGCTTCGCGGCTGTCTTTTCGCCTATGCCGGGTACGCCGGGGAGATTGTCGGACGGATCGCCTTTGAGCCCGCGGTAATCGGGCAGCTGCCCCGGATCGAGCCCGAACCGCTCCCGCACAGCTTGCGTGTCGTAGCGCGTCATGTCGGTCATGCCGCGTCGGGTGACGACGACCGTGACCCAGTCGTCGACGAGCTGGAGCAAGTCGAGGTCGCCCGTTATGATCGAGGTGAAGATGCCGTCGCGCGATGCGCGCGTCGAGAGCGTCGCGATGCAATCGTCGGCTTCCTCGCCCTCGACGTGGACCGCGCGGATGCCGTAGGCGTCGAGCGCCGCTCGCACGCTTTCGAACTGCGGTCGCAAGTCGTCCGGCATATCCGGCCGCTGAGCCTTGTACGACGGCATCGCGTCGAAGCGTTCTTGCGGTATTCCCGCATCGAAGCACGCGGCGATGTGCGTCGGCCGCTCCATGCCGAGCACGCGGTTGAGCATGCGGTCGAAGCCGTAGACGGCATTGACCGGGATTCCCGCCGAAGTCGTCAAGGGCGGCAGCGCGAAATACGCGCGGTAGACGAGCGCGTAGACGTCGAGCAGAAGCAGTTCGGGTCCGCGTTCGCGTTCGGGCATGAGCGCGTGTCCGCTCAGGGTTTGTAGACGAGGCGCGCCGCGCTCATCGCCGCCGGCACGCGGAATCCGATCGCGATGTCGATCGGCTTTCCCCCGTCGAGTTGGACGGTCGCCATCGTCGGGATCGAGATGCTGCCGCCCGACAGGGCTTGATACGTCGCCATCAGGTTCGGGTCGAGCAACGCGAACTTGTCGGGCGATATCGTCTCCGGCCGCGTTTCCGGATTCGTGTACGTCGCTTGGATGACGACGATGAGCGAGTCGGTCGCGTTGCCGTTCGGATCGTCGTAGCGCTGCACGCTCTTGATGGCGAACGTGGTCGGGTCCGCAGTGATATAGTTGTTCGGCGGCGTCGGCGCCGACTTCATTTGACAGCCGGGTAGGAGCGCGACGCAAAGCGCCGCCCAGAGGGCGATGCGGGATGCCGACATACGGGAGAGTGCTCCTGATCTAACGGCGCTCGACTGCGGAAGCGGCGAGGTTCCGTGCCCCCGCGGCAGCGTCCTCCGGCGCACGAGGGCGCGAGCTCGCGGGCATGAGCATCGTCAACGCGGTGCCGACGACCGAGACGCCGACGAGCGACCAGAGTACGACCGGCAGGCCTGCGACGTCGGCCAAGCGGCCGAATCCGGCTATCGCGACGCCGCCGATGCCTGACGTGAAACCGATGACGAGCGCCGACGCAAGCGCGATGCGGTGCGGCATGAACTCGTGCGCCATGACGACGGTGATCGTCGTCGTTCCGATGAGGAACGCGCCGACAAGGACGAGCGCGACGACGCCGACGATCCCGGGCGATACGAGATAGAGCGCGAGCAGCGGCGGCACGAACGCGAACGATATAGTCATCGTCTGCTTGTGACCGACGCGATCGCCGATCGCAGCGCCCGCGACGGTCGCGATCGCGCCGGCAGCCAGGATCGCGAACAGCAGCGGCCCGTTCTGCGACGGCGCGTGATGAAGCACGTTCACCGCATAGAGAGGAACGAAAACGAGGATACCGCTGTAGATGATCGAGCGCGTCGCCACGACGGAGACCAACATCGCCATGGCGCGCTTGTCGGAATCGGCCGAAGTCGGACGCGGACCCGTCGCCTGCGCAGACTCGGCGCGCGCGATCGATGGCCCGATGATCGCGACCGCGATCGCTGCGGCGGCCCCCGCGATCGCGTAAGCGACCGTGCCCGGCAACCCGCGCCAGTCGACGAGCAGCGTGAAGACGAGCGGGCCGAGCGCGACGCCGATATTGCCGCCGATCGTGAAGAACGACATACCCGTCGCACGCATATGGCCGGAGACGAAGCGCGCCGACTTCGTGGCTTCCGGATGGAAGATGGCCGAACCGATGCCCGTCACGGCGATCGCGATCAGCACCGCCGGATACGACGGAGCGATCCCGAGGCCGGCAAAACCGCACGCCGCGAGGAGCACGCCGAGCGGGATGAGGTAACGGCGCGCGCCGCTGTCTGAGAACGTGCCGAAGATCGGCTGCGCGATCGACGACGTCACCTGGTACGTCGTCGCGACGAAGGCGACCATGAGATATGAAAGACCGAACTCGTGCTGCAGGAAAGGCAACGCGACCGGCACGGCGCCCGCCGTCACATCGACGACGAGATGTCCGATCGAGAGCAGCGACAGAGGACGGCGCTTCATGATGATCTACTCTCCGCCGGGCACGGCATGCGGCCCTTCGACCGTCACTATTGGCTCTATCACACCCGCGCGACATGGAGCGGTCGACCTTTATGGTCGACCGCCGCGGTCTTGCAATTCGAAGATGTAGTAGGCCGAGCGAAGCTAAGGCATGGAGCAACGAACCCGTGCTGGAATGAGGCGGAGTGAACGCCGCTTCGTGGTTCCCGCGCTGGCTGCCGCCTGAAAGCGTTGCGCTGTTCGCGGTGCTCGTGCTGCTCATCATCGCCGTGCCCGCGATGGGCGCGCTCGTCGCCGCCCGTCTGCGATCGGCCGAAGACACGCCGGCGCGCAAACGCGCGCGCTATGCGCGGACGATGCTCGTCCTGTGGACGATGACTGCGCTCGCCTACTACGCGCTCCAACTGCACGGCCTCGCTCCCGCGGACATCGGCTTGCGGCCGCCCGTGCACTTCTTCTGGTATGCCGTCGGACCGCTCATCGTCGCAGTGCTGCTGTCCACCAGCGGCGCCGGACGCGGCGACATTTCGAGCTCGTATGCACGCGCCATCCGCCCCGTCATCCCGAACGACGCCGTTGACTGGTGCTGGTTCGTCGCAGTCGCCGCGACCGCCGCCATTTGCGAGGAATTCCTTTATCGGGGCTATGCGCTGACGCAAATCGCCGCGTTGACGCATAGCGTCGTCGCCGGTGTCGTCTTATCGTCGCTCGCCTTCGGGCTCGGGCACGCGTACCAAGGACGGATCGGCATGGCGGGCACGGCGATCACCGGACTGCTCTATTCCGTGCTTTTTTTGGCAAGTGGTTCGCTCGTGCCGTGCATGCTCGCGCATTTCATGCAGGATATATTCGGTGCGGCTTTACTCGCTCGCCGTCTTCGCTCGACGGCCGCCGAGGTAGGGCCGATAGGAGCGCCGGGAGAAGAAGGGTGGGCTTTTCGCGACATCGGCGACGACTATCCCGGGAGAATGCGACCTTGACCTACGTCATCTGCGAACCGTGCATCACCGTCAAGGACAAGTCGTGCGTCGACGTGTGTCCGGTCGACTGTATCAAGGGCACCGATGACGACAAGATGCTGTATATCGATCCGGCGACGTGCATCGACTGCGGCGCCTGCGTCGCCGCCTGCCCTGTGAACGCGATCTACAACGAGACCGAAGTACCCGAGCAGTGGACGGAATACACGAAGATCAACGCGGACTATTTCAACAAGTAGCGGCTCAAATGTAGTAGGCCGAGCGAAGCTCGGCGTCGCCGGCGCTAAGGCCGGCGTTTTTTCGTCCCCTTGCCCACGAACTGCCACCCGAAGCGGCCCTTGATGCAAAGGTGCCCTCGCGTCACATCGTGATCGAGCGGCGATGACACCTTGACGATCTGATTGTCTTGCGCGTGGACGGTGAGCGTGCAGCCGACGCCGCAGTACGCGCAGATCGTGTCGCCTTGCGTCTGTTTCGATTCATCCCACGTGCCCGCTTCGCGCATGTCGTATTCGGTCTTGAACATGAGCGCCCCGGTCGGGCAGACGCCGATGCAGTTGCCGCAATAGACGCACGCCGAGTCGGGCAGCGGCACGTCGGATTCCGTCGAGATGTGCGCGTCGAACCCGCGGCCCGCGACCGCGATCGCGAACGTGTTCTGCGCGTCGGTGCCGCACGCTTCGACGCACTTGTAGCAGAGCACGCACTTCGAGTAGTCGCGGACGTAGAGGTCGTTGTCGATCTTCACCGGCTGACGTGTGGTCTGCGCCTGCGAGCCGTACCGTGACGGATCTGCTTCATAGCGCTTCATCTGCATCTGCAGGTCAGTCGCGAGCGAGACGTCGACGGACGACGCGAGGAACTCGAGCACCATCTTGCGGCTCAGGCGGACGCGGTCGCTGTCCGTCTTCACCTTCATCCCGTTCTCGCACTTGCGCGAGCATGCAGGAACGAGCGTGCGTGCGCCTTCGAGCTCGACGACGCATACGCGACAGGCGTTGACGGGTGTCAGGTTTTCGAGATAACAAAGCGTCGGCGTATCGACCGAAGCTTTCTTGCACGCGTCGAGCAGCGTCGCACCGTCGGCGACGGTGACCGGCTTGCCGTCGATCTCGACTTGGACGCTCATCCCGCTTTGGTCCCGAACAGATCGAATTTCGCGATCGCCGACTCAACGGCGCTCGACGCCGTCTGACCGAGACCGCAGATCGACGCGTCGCGCATCGCCTGTCCGATTTCGCCGAGCAGC
>JANWLL010000149.1 GCA_025450855.1 Vulcanimicrobiia bacterium | reverse complement strand
GCTTTCCGAGCGCCCTGCCTACATTATGCCAAAATTTTGGATGGAGCGGTCGACCGCCGCCGTCTTGCCAAGGCCTCTATACGACTCCAGCCGATACGATCGCGCGAGAGCTCCTGTGGACCAGCTCCGCCACAACCGCTGCCTTGACGTCGCAGCTGCCGCCGCACCACGCGACGATTGTCCCGAGTTGACAATCCGCGAGCGCTGCCGCGACGAGGCCAACCGGCACACGCGGAGCCGGCGCGTGCGATTTCCTCTTGATGGCGACGAGCCTGATCTCGATGACGTCGGACAGCATCCGCGACACCAGCGGTCTCGTCGCTCCCCCGAAGAGGACGCGGGCCAACAGTCGGTTCTCCCAAAAATGCGCTATGATGTCGGACAACTGTTCCGAGGCGTGCACGTCCACGACCGTGTCGGCAAGTATGGAGAACAGCGGCGTCAGGCTCTGCCTTAGAATATCATCCTTCGTCTCGAAGTGCTCGTAGAACGTGGAACGTCCGACCCCTGCCGCGTCGACCACATCGCCGACCGTCAGCTTCGCATACCCCCGTTCGAGGATGAGCGTATTGAACGCTCTGACGAGCTGCAAGCGCGTTTTTCGCACGCGTCCGGACAATCGCGCCGAACTGTCCGGAACTTTCGCCCGGCCGTTCGTTATTATCTCTGTATGCTTCAAACACACTCCTTGAAATGGCCGTCGTATGTCGGGCTCGCTCTCGCGATGGGTTGGCCGTTCGCTCTTATCGCCCTAGGTCACGCGGGGGTGGCGCACCTCGCTGATCGCACCCTTGACATCAACGTCCTCATCCGAGAGTGGTCGGTATCAGCGCTGGTCGTCGCGATCATCGCCTTCGGCGAGCGACTGACGCCGGCATCGGTCGGTCTCAGAATGCCCCGTCTGGTCGACGTGGGCTGCATGTTCCTGATGATCGTCGCGACCTTCGTCGGCAATGGCGTCGCATTTGCGATCGGATCCGCGTTGTCGGGCGGGGCCGCAAGTCCACCGGCGGCAGTTGCGGGTCTACTTTCCATACCGATCGGCCTGCGTGTCGCGATGGCCCTCACGGCAGGCATCTGCGAAGAGTTCATGTCTCGCGGCTACGCGATCGAGCGTTTGACGGCGCTCACGGGCAACCGTTTTATCGGAGCCGCCGTACCGTGCATACTGTTCACGCTCGGGCACGTCAGGCTCTACGGATTCGGCGTCGGACTCCTTCCGGTACTCGCAACCGCTATCGCCCTGACAATCCTCTACCTCTGGCGGCGCAACCTCGTCGTCAATATGGCGGCGCATGCGCTGATCGACCTGTACGGGCTGCTCGTGCAGCCGCTCGCCCACCACTAGCCACGCAAGACGCTCACGCGGTCGTGATCGGCTCCTTCATCCTCCAGCCGAAGATCAGCAGCCAGAGCATGAGCACGAGTTCGCCGAAGAACGCTATCATGATGTAGCCGAGGTCGGCGTTCGGGTACAGGAACGGCTGCAAGTTGCTCACGATCCAAGCCAAACCGTCGACGACCACGATCGCGCCGAGCCACCATGGGATGTAGCGCGATCTGATGATGAGGTATCCGACCAGCAACAGGTGGATAGAGAAGATCGCACAGATCGAAGCCGCGTAGTCGTAGCGAAACGTGTGGATGAGGAGGTCCACCTGCGCGTTCAGTTGATTCTGACCGAACTCGGCCAGATACGCCGGCGTCGTCAGCATGCGATATACGGTGACGAGATTGAACATCCCGCCGAGCGCGATCGTCGTATACATCAACCGGAACAACGCCGCGAGCAACGAGAGCGATTTGTTCACGGGCGCGAGCAAGAAATAGAGCGCCCACGCGATGATGATGTCCTCGATGAAATTGACGAGGTAGCACAGGATCGCGACGAGGAAGAGACCGTGGTTCGCGCTGATGTTCGCGACGGTCTGGGCGGCGTTGCCGGCGGCCACGAGCTTCGGAAACACCCCGAATTCGGCGTAGGGCACGGGATTGAGCAGATAGGCGAAACCGACGGTCAACGCCGCTTGCCGTAGCGTCAAACCGCTGCCGAGCACCTTATCCAACGGCTTACCCCTCCAAGCGAAAGTTGATAGCGGCCTTCGCGAGGCAAAGTTTCGGGCGAGCAGGGTCGACGCCCAGTACTTTGGTCCTGGCCCGGTCGACCCTGGCTTGACACCCCTGAACGCGCGCCCCTATACTTGATTGCACGTGCCGGCAAGATCGATATGTCTGCAGCGCGTCTGCATTAAGGGGTCATCGCGTGATCACACGTTATCGCCGCATCGCCGCAATCGCGGCGGTCGCGGTATCCGTTCTCGTATCGTCCGCGTGCGCAGGCACCTCGTCGGTTTCGTCTATGTCGGGCACGGGCGCACAAATCGCTCGCGCCCCGCGCTCGCAAGCCCCGGCGACCGACGCGTGCTCTAGTGCCTCGTGCCTCTACGTTTCGGATCGGTACGTCGACAGCATAACCGTCTACACGAAAAGCGCGCACGGGAACGCCTCACCGATAAGGAACATCACGGGCGCGATGACGGGCCTCAACCAGCCCGTGAGCCTGACGCTCGATGCGAGCAAAGCCTTGCACGTCGCCAACTTTGCCACGAACTCGATAACCGTCTTCGCGGCGGGCGCGAACGGCAACGTCATGCCGACGATCACGATATCCGGTTCGAGCACGACGCTGAACGGACCGGTTGGCATCGCGGTCGATAGCGGGGGCAAGACGTACGTCGCGAACTGGACCACGAATTCGATCGCGATCTTCGCCGCCGGAGCTTCGGGCAACGCCGTGCCGGCGAGGACCATCTCGGGTCCGAACACGACATTGACCGAGCCGATCTCGGTGGTCCTCGATGCGAGCAAGTCGATGTATGTCGCGAACTTCGGCGCGAATAGCGTATTGGTGTTCGCCTCAGGCGCGCATGGAAACGTCAACCCCATCCGGACGATCATCGGCTCGAGCACGGGCCTCTTCAGCCCGGGCGGCCTCGCGATCGACCACACGGGAAGGCTCTGGGTCACGAACTACAGCGCGAACAGCGTGACCGCCTATCCATCGGGAGCGAACGGCGATGTCGCGCCGGTCGTATCAATCGTGGGCTCGAAAACTGGCCTCACGACTCCTACCGGGGTCGCGTTTGACAGCGTCGGCAAGATCTACGTGACGAACCGCGATAACAACAGCGTGACCGTATACGCGGCCAACGCGAACGGCAACGTCGCGCCGCTGCATACGCTCGTCGGCACGAACACGCTTCTCCATTTGCCGGCTGGGATGGCCTTGCGCTAAGCACTATCGCGCGCACTTGCAACTTTCATCGGCACCGGACCGGCGGGTCGAAGCGTCACCAACGGATCGACGTCGATCTTCTTATTCGTCGCGAGAGCGAGCCGATAGCGCTGCACGATCTTCGCGAGGACGATCGACGCTTCGCGCAGCGCGAAATCCTCGCCGATGCACCTTCGCGCACCGCCGCCGAACGGGATGAACGCGAACTGCGGCGGCTCCGCGTCCAGCCAGCGATCGGGATCGAATCGATCCGGATCGGCGAAGAACTCGCGTCGACGATGCAGGAGCAGCGGCGCGACGAACACCGTCGTTCCCGCCGGCACGAACGTGCCGTCGACGAGCGTCACGTCTTCGCGAGCCTCGCGGCCGATGATCCACGCCGGGGGATAGAGCCTGAGCGTCTCTTTGACGATGCGCTCGATCGGCCCGTGGTCACCCCGCGCGATCGCTTGCGCCGCCCGAGCGTCGATATCCGGATTGTGAGCCAGCAGATAGAGCGCCCACGTCAGCGCATTGGCCGTCGTCTCGTGCCCTGCCGTGAAGAGCGTCATGATCTCGTCGCGGATCTGCTCGTCGTGCGGCCGATAGCCGGTCTCGGCATCGCGAGCGGCGAGAAGCAGCGATAGCGCATCGCCGCGCTCGGACGCGTCGCGGCGGCGGCGCTCGATAAGATCGTAGATGATGCCGTCGAGCATCGCCCGCGAACGCTCGAAACGCTTGGTCGCGGGTAGCGGCAGTCGCTGACGCAACGAGCTTAGCGGCGTCAGCATGTAGGGAAACTCGAGCATCATGAGACGCAACGCCTCGCCGACCGCTTGCGCCGATGCGCTTTCGTCGGTGCCGAAAAGCGTCTCGGTCGCGATGCGCAGCGTCAGCGCGATCAGCGCGCCGTGGACGTCGAAGACCACGCCGGGCTGCAGCCGATCGACGAATTCCTGAGCGTCTCGCTCCATGACGCTCACATATTGTGCGACCCGTTCGCGATGGAACGCAGGTTGGACGATCCGGCGCATCTGCCGGTGGAGCGGGTCTTCGCTCGTGAGGAGGCCGTCCCCGAGGAGCAGACGCAGCACGCGAATGCCAAGCGACTTGGAAAATGCGTGCTGCTGCGTGACGAAGATGTCTTTGACGACCGCCGGCTCGTTGACGAAGATGTACGATCGCCATGGAAGCGCGAACGCGATGACGTGTCCGTACCGGTCGGTCATCTCGCGTAGGAATTCGGGGAAACGGCGGAACGGCACCGGGAACAGCCGCCGCATCGTCGTCCAGCGACCTGGGCCCGGAGTGGGCCGCATGGACCGCGCGTCGATGATCATGCGCGCTGGTTGGACGCGCGCGTCCATGGCACCCGGCGGTCAGGCGCCCGGTGCTCAGGCGCCGATGGGCACCGAGCGTTCCGGTCCGTCGTAGCCGAGAACGTCAGACGCGCCGTCGCTGAACCGCTTGATGAAGTCGGCCCGGTCACCGATCGGCAAGCAATACGAAAGCTCGACGGAAAGCTGACGGAACGCCTCGTGCACCCGCCCCTTCTCTCGCTTGGCGGATCTCCTCAAGAATGTTGCGGCCCCGCCCCGCTGCGCGAGCGCCTTGCGATCGCGCCCGCCGTTGGCGGCGAGAGACAGGCATGCCGCCACCGCGGATCTGATCGCGATGCCGCTTTCGCGCCGGGAATCCGTATTGCCGAGCAGTTCGCCCAGACGTCGCTCGATCGCCGTCAGGAACGCGTCGTCGAGCTCGAAGCCGCCGAACGCTCGGACCGGCAGCGTCGGGTGGATCAAGAAATCGTAGAGGTAGAACGGGCGGCGCAAACGGACCCCGTTCGACCACGCGCGTATCCGCTCGGCCTGCGCATCATCCACGCGCCCCAGTCGCTCGAAGACGATCGACCGCGTCGCGTCCGCATACAAGAGCGTTCCGCGAGCTTCACGCGACAACCCGATCGACGCTGCTTGATCCGCGATCGCAAGGGCAGCGCGCGCGTCCG
Organism: Vulcanimicrobiia bacterium; assembly: GCA_025450855.1. GTDB lineage: Bacteria > Vulcanimicrobiota > Vulcanimicrobiia > Eremiobacterales > Eremiobacteraceae > JANWLL01. The sequence continues at coordinate 3,514 of JANWLL010000149.1, read as the reverse complement.
ACGATACGATGTATCGCGCGTGAACGGATTCGAGAAACGCGGTGATGTACGAGTCCGGGAAACGGCGCACGATGGCCGTCGGGAGATCCCAATGCTTGTCGAGGAAGAACTGCGCCCGGCCTTCTATCGCGGCCGCACAAGGCGCGAACGTCGGCTCGATGTTCTGCAGCGCGCTTATCGCGAATTGACTGCAGTCCACGGCTTCCGCGTAGTTCCCTTGCAGTAGATTGAGGATCGAGGCGACGTGCGAGGTGCGGCCGGCGACCCGGAAGTCGTTGAGCCGCACGGAAAGCTCTTGCATGTCGCGCACGAGCGAGTCCGCGGCTGCGAGGCGTCCTTCGTCGCAAGCCTGCTCGGCTCGGCATATCGTCGCGATCGCGCGCAGCCGAACGTCCTGACCGCTCGTCCGGCTGAGCACGGCGGTCGCCTGCGCGCCAAGATCGACGTCGCAGCGACGGAGCGCGTCGAGCCGATCGACACATGCAAGCTCGAATTCTATCCGTTCGCGCGCCGCTCCGCGATAGTCGCCGAGCGCCTCGCGAACCGACGCGCGGGTCTTCTGATAGCCTGACGGATCTCTTCCGCTCAGGTTGCCGCTCCGCGAGATCTCGAGCTCGGCGAGCAGGCGCCAGTGCCCCGTGCATCGGTTGACCAACGAACTCGACGGCGTATGTCCGCTGCGCAGCGCTATGAGCACGGCTTGGTACGAGGCCATGCCGCCCGTTCGTTGGCTTTCGCGCTCGATGATGCCCTTCACGGATGTCGGCCGGACCTCGGCGATCATACGCGCGGTCTCGAGTTTGAACGTCAGTCGCGGGTTCGCGACGCGCATGATATGCTCGATCGTCGCGGCGACCAACTTCATCGCGCCGGCGCGGCGGCGGAAGAACGTGCGCAGCGAGACGTTGAGCATCGATGCCGCTTGCGTACCCTTGTCGCCGCCGAGCGCCGGCATCAAGATCGCGTCACGGGCGAGACGGTTCTGCGGGCTCGATCCGTCGAAGGTCTTGTGGATGACGTGGAGGACGGCGTCGCGAGCGGAGTCTGTTCCTAACGCGTCCTTCAGTTCTAGCGCGAGCGGCGAGTACTCGATCTCGGGGTCGCCGAGCATCGCGAGAAGTCGGCGCACTTCGGGGAATGACCAGCGCATGTCGCGGTGATTCGACGCGTTGCGCCGACTCATTGCCGCCAGACGTACGATGTCACATCGACCACGCTTTTCTCATCGACCGACGAGCGCCGACTCTTTTTCCGCTGACGTCCGGTGACCGTATGGCACGAGGCCCCGACCGAAGTCGGAGCCTCGCGTCGCTGTAGGTGACTGAGGCGTACTACTGACCGTCTAGAGTTTGATCTGGACGTTGAGGTACGCGTTGAATGGCGCTACTGTCGGGTTTTGTTGATAGGGGAACTGGACCTGGAACTGCGGCGTTGAGCCAGGGTTGAAGACTCCGCCCGCCGACGTCGGCGCGTAGCTTCCGTACGGAATCCCCAGGTTGTAGCCCGGCAGCACGTAACCGCAGACCTTGTTGCTTGCGCCCTGCGTCCATGGTTCGGACGTTCCGCCCGAGCACTGGTTGATGATGTTCGCAAGGTTGAGGGTCATCGTCACGCGCTGCGAGACTTCGTAACCGAGCTGCATGTGGAGCAACGTCTGGTTCGGCGCTCGGAACGCGCCCAAGTTGTCGAACTTGTGCGTGTACGGGTCTGGAACCGCGATCGTGCCTCCGCAGCTCTCGGCGTCGTACGGACTGCCGGAGCCGCCGTACGGATACCGCGGGTCGCCGCTGACCGAGCCGCTCGCGAGACCGACGCAAGACGACGGGTTGACGCCCACGCCCGTCAGCGGATCGCCGTAGTAGCCGCCGCCGAAGAACTGCAGCTGCGGTGTGATGGACCATTTGTCGTGTTTGAAGTTGAGGATCAACGCTGCCGACGTCGGCGTCTCGTAGGAGAAGGCTGACGCTTCGACGGCCCCAGGAATCGTGCTGAACGGAGCGTAGCTGCCGGTGAGGTCGAACAGCGGTTGGATCGGAGCGTTGAAGTATGGGTTCGCCACGCCGTTGCTTTCGGTCGCGAGTGCGTTCGCACCACCAAACGTGCCGCAAAGCGCGCTTGGATTGTTCGACGGATTGGCGCCCGCGCACGCGCTCGTGTACGAGTTGTACTGCTGGATCGCGACGTTGACGGTGCTGAGCACGCTGCCGCCGCTCTGGAGTTTGCTGTAGTTGATGAAGCTATGGGTGAACGTGAACGAGAACAGACCGGAAAGCCCGTTCTGGTTGAAGTCGCCCTTGCTCAGCTCGAACTCGACACCGTCCGACGTTTGGTTGCCGGTGTTGAGACCGGAGACGAAGCCGGTCCTCTGATCCAGGAAGAAGTTCTGGATCTGACCGTGAGTGCGGCGCAGGAACGGCGTCAGCTTGAAGCTCACGTCGCTGCCCGAGAACCGGTGCTCCCACGACATGTCGAAGTTGTCGGCCGTCGGCGGCGAGATCCGGTGGGTCGTCGAGGTGAAGCCGATGGGCCAGAAGTTGTGCGCGTCGTACGACGCGAGGTCTTGCTGGAGCAGGTTGTACTGCTCGTACGCCGTGTTCGGCGGCTGGTTGTAGCGTCCGTAGTTGAAGCGGACGACGTTGTCCGGATTCACCGTGTACGTGCCGCCGACACGCGGCTCGAGATCCGTGAAGGTCTCGGTGTCGCTCGGCAGGTTCGTCATCGTCGCCCTGATCGTCTGGATGCCGCCGATGTTCGGGCAAGCAGCTCCAGGTGTCGTGTCCGGGTTGATGAACGGGACCTGACCTCCGCCTGGCAGGACGCAATACGAGTTGTTCCATGCGTTGAACCAGAAGTCGCGCGCGGCACCGCCGGTGTTCGACAACTGGTAGAAGTAGCGCGTGTAGCGGGCGCCGATGTTGACCAGCAATTGCTCGGTTGGTTTCCACTGGTCTTGCAGCGACAGCCAGCCGAAATTCGGCTTTGCGAAGTTGCCGCCGCCGTAGCGACCGTTCTCCGCGACGAACCACGCGCACGGATCGCCGTTGCACGAGCCCGGAAGCGCCGGAATGCCGCCGCTGCAGTCGCCGATCGCTTGGCATAGACCGAGTTGATCGGCAAGCGGCGCTCCGGTGTTGGGATCGGCAGCGTAGCAGCTGACGGGAGTACCGTTCGGCTCGTAGCACACGCCGTTCCTCGGGTGCTTCGCGTCGACCGCGTACAGGAACGAGTCTGCGTGTGTTCCGCGGTTGATACCGACGAACTCGTTGAGGAAGGTTTCGTCGTTCGCGCGATAGTCGGTCGCCCAGAAGTCCGACACTTCGAGATTGATCAGGTTCTTGTCGTTGATCTGGTTGGCATACTGCGTGCTGACGCCGCTCGTGTACGTATCCACGAAATAGTTGCGCGTGCAGTAGCCGACGAACGTGAGCCACGATGTGTTCGGGCAGGTATTCGCCCACAACGACCAGTTCTGGAAGCCGTAGACGCGGATGTATTGATCCGTTCCGATGTTGTG
>JANWLL010000148.1 GCA_025450855.1 Vulcanimicrobiia bacterium | reverse complement strand
CGCGGCCTTCCCGTCTGCGCAGCTCATCGAATCGTGCCAGGGGATCCCGCTGAAGTATTTGCGTTTGCACTACGAGCGCGGCGACGTCGTGTCCGAGCAGCGAGCGCGCCTGGTGTCGCGCGGAGACGAGTTGCAGCAGCTCCAAACGCACGCTTACGATGTGTTCGAGGCGGGCGACCGCGAGGCCATGCGCCGAGCGCTCGATGCGCGTCCGACGCCATGGTATGAAGAGGCCGTCGGGCCGCTGCTCGGAGCGATGGCGAACCGCGCGACGTCGACCGTGCCGTTCTTCCTCTCGGTCCCATCCCGAGGAGCGCTTGCTGGTTTCGGGGATGACGATATCCTCGAGATAGCGCACCGCTTCACGGGCGACGATTTCGAGCGCATCGAGCGGTCGTGCGATGTGCCGGCGGAAACGAAGGGAGACCTCGAGCGATTCGTCCGCTTCGAACGCGCAGCGTCACGTGCAGTGGCCGCGCGCGACGCCCGTGCGCTCGCCGGCGCGCTTGAAGACCATCCGTGGGTTGATTCAGCGGCGGTCGCAAGCGCGATCGCGGCCGCCATCGCGGATCAAGACGACGAACCGGTCGCAGCGGTGCGTTCGACGTCTTCGACGTAGTACCGGACGACGTCGCCGACACTTTCCGCAAGCGAGAAGCGCCGCCGAAATCCGAGCGCTTCGAGCTTGCTCGCGTCGCCCGCGTGGCGCGCGATGTCGTTTTCCCTTGGCGGAAGCGCCGTCAACCGCGCCACGCTCTCGACGGCGGCCGCGCGAAGCGTCAAGTCGAGGACGTCGCCGATCTTCACCTCGACGCCGCTCGACACGTTGTAGGCTTCGCCCGCTACGCCGGCGATCGCGAGCCGTTCGAGCGCGAGCGCGACGTCGCGCACGTCGATGAAATCTCTCGTCGACTCGAGGTTCCCCGCCTCGATGTGTTTGTCGCTAGCGCCGTGCGCTATAGCGACGGCCTGCGCGGCGAATCTGCCGCACACATGCCGCTCGTCCTGACCTGGCCCGACGATGTTGAAGAGCCGCGCCCATAAGACCGGCACGCTTTCGCGCTGGGCGAGCTCGCGCGTCGCACGCTCCGCCGCGGCTTTGCTCCTCGAGTAAGGGTCGACCGGCGCGAACGGCGCTGTTTCGGGGATGGGGATCCGGGCGGCGGCCCCGTATACGCCGCCGGTCGAGCCGAGGACCAGCATGCGTATCGCCGCACCTGCCTCGGCGACCGCCTCGACGAGGGTGGTCGATCCCAAGACGTTCGTGCGCTCGAGATGCTCGGTATCGTCGTCGCGCAGCCCCGATGCGAGATGGACGACGACATCTGGTCGGAACCCGCGCAACATCGCCGCGACCGCCTTGCGATCCGTGATATCGACGGCTTCATAACGATAGCGCCGATCCGATAGCGTTCGCTTCAGTTGCTCGGGGAGTGGCGCCTGAACGGCCCGGTCGCGGCACCGGACAGCATGGGTGAATGTGTCGTCCTGGCGGCTCGAGCGACCGATGCCGAGGATGTCGGTGGTACATCCCCGCAGCATCGATCCGACCACGTATCGGCCCACGAATCCCTGGGCCCCGGTGACGAATATCTTCACGCGTCGTCGCGCCGTCCGTATGTTTGGCGCGCCGCTTCGATCGTGAGTTCGAGGCCGCGATCGAGCGGCGTCGCCGCGGACCAACCGATCGCGTCTGCCGCCGCGCGCACGTCGGCGACGAGTTCGAACGCGTCGATGCGGTCGGGCCGCCGGCGCGACGGATCCTCGACAACGCCGCGTCTTGAGGCGATGCTCGCCATCATCTGAGCGATAGCACCGACGCTCGTACCCGAACCCGACCCGATGTTCAAGACGAGCGATCCATGCGCTCCGCTCTCGATCGCGGCGACTATCGCTTCCGCGACGTCATCGACGAACACGTAGTCGCGAACCGGACGCACGTCCGCGACGCTGATCAGATCGTCTGATGCGATCCGACCGTCCGCCGCTATTTGACCGACGATGCCGCCGATGAGCGAGCTCGTCGTGGCTCCCGGCCCGTATATGGAGAACGGGCGGAGGATGACGCCCGCAAGATCATAGGTCGACGACCATGCTCTAATCGCGAACTCGGCAGCCGCTTTTGCGGCGCCGTATGGCGAACGAGGCAACAGACGGGCGCTCTCGGCGACGGGGTTCGATTCCGGCCGGCCGTATACTTCGGCCGAGGAGATGTAGACGACACGGCGGACACGCAAGCGACGCATCGCTTCGAGGACGTTCACCGTGCCCATGACGTGCGCGTCGATCGTCGCGATCGGGTCGGCGAGGGAGCGCCGCACCGATGCGTCGCCCGCGAGATGGACGACGACATCGGCTCCCACGATGACACGTTCCAACGAGGAGCGATCGAGAACGTCGGTGTGGATGACGTCGACGCCCTCGGGAAGGGGATTTGACGCCTGGCCGGGGGCAGCCGCGATCGCTCGCACGCGAGCACCCGAGCCTTGCAATCGTCTGACGACATGCGGTCCCACGAATCCGCCGGCACCCGTCACGACGACGTCGCATCCGTGAAGCGTCGACTTCACGGAGACGGGACCGACTCAGGGCTTCGCCGTCGACCCTTCTTCTTCGAGACGCTTGCGAACGCGTTCTCGAGCCGGCTCGCCATGATCTGTGGCGTATACCCCGACTCGTAGCGGCGCCTCGCGCCGTCGCCGAGCCGCTTGCCGAGATCGGGATCATCGAGGATGCGGCCGACAGCCGCCGCCAGCGCGTTCGCGTCGTTCGGCGGCACGACGAACCCCGTGATTCCGTCATCGACGAGTGCCGGGATGCCTCCGACCGCGGAGACGACTGCGGGCCGGCCGAGCGACATGCCCTCGATGATCGCGTTCGGGAGAGAGTCGAGCAACGTCGGATGTGCGTGGACGTCGATGACTTTCCAGACGTCGCCGATCGGACCTGGATAGCTGACGATGCGTAGTCGGTCGCCGAGTCCGAGCTCCGCTGCCCGTGCCTCGAGCTTTTCCTTATATGATGGATCTTCGCGCACGTAGCCGACGAGGAGGAAGGCCGTGTTCGGAAACCGGTCGCGAATACGGCGAGCGGCATCGATCATGATCATGTGGCCCTTGGTCGGCAAGAGCGTGCTGATCTGACCGACGATCCGCACATCCGGGTCCATGGGCAAGCCGAACGACGCGCGCAATTCGTCTTTCGCCCGATCCGAGACCGGCGTCGCGACGCCGTTCGGGATGACGAGGATGTTCGGATCACGCTTGCGCATCCAGCGGCGGATCGTCTCGGCGCACGCGTGTGAGTCCGTTATGATCGCATCCGCATTCGCGAGCGTCCACTGATGGACGGCGAACCACATCCAACGCGGATCCCACTGCTCGACGTGATACGTCGTGACGACTCGCGGCGTCCCCGTCAAAACCCCGGCGGTCACGCCGACGAGGTTTCCGGGTCCGAGGTGCGCGTCGACCACGTCGACATCCGCACCACGAATGAACCTGCAGACGGCTCCGACGGTCCGCGCGAACATCTCGGCGGACCGCCACATGCGCAATGGGCTGCCGATCGGTACGCCCTCATTCGGGTGACCCTCACCGAGATCGATGACGTCGACGCCGGCATCCCTGTATTGCGATCGCATCGTGCCGTAGTGCGAGTCGACATGTTCGTCCGCGCGTTTTAGCGTGACGACATCGACGTTGACGCGATCGCGGTCCATCGTGCGCGCCATCGTGAGAAGCCGGTTCTCATCGCCGCCGAAGTACAGCTCGTTGATCACCGAGAGCACGCGCAGCGGCGCGCTCATTTCACCGCTGCCGGCGAGAATCTATCCGCGTGCCGTGCGACGAGAGCCTCAGCGCGTGCTACGCCTGCCGCATCGTTGACGTCGATCCACGGCGAATCGTGCTTGAATGCGTGGACGCGTCCGCCCCGCGTGTTGAGCGAGCGGACGAGTTCGGGAACGTTGCAGCGACGGCCGCTGCCTATCTGCTCGCAAGCGGTTCGCCCGAGCACGTACGTGCCGCTCGATATGAGCAGGCTTCGCTCCGGCTTTTCGCTGTACTCGACGACGCAACCGTCTGCGACTCGGACCTCGCCGAACGGTATCGAAAATCGCTCCACGTGGACCGCGACGCTCATGGCCGCACCGGAGGCCTCGTGTTCGCGCAGGAACGCACCGAGATCGATCGCGGAGAGGTTGTCGACGTTGACGACGACCGTCGCGCCCGTCGTGGAGATGGCACCCAATGCGCCGATGGTCCCGAGCGGTTCTTCCTCCAGATACAGCGTGAGGCGAGCGCCCGTCGATGCCGCCAGGTCCTGGCCTCGCGAACGTGCCCACTCGTGTATCGTGCCCTCGCTCGCCGCGACGGCGATCGTGACGTCGTCGAAGCCTTGGACGATGAGACCGGTGAGATTGCGCTCGAGCAGCGAGACCCCGAGCACTTCGACGAGCGCTTTGTGTTCCGGGCCGTAGGTCGCACGCATACGCGAAGAGCGGCCGCCGGCCATGATGACGGCAGCTGGCATGCGTCGGCTTTCGCGCGAACCGGCCGCGCCGACCTCCCATCGACCTGCGAGGAAGGCTGCGGCACGGTTTCGGTTGTAGCTCTTCGTATGGATATAAACGGACATACGATGCTCATAACCGGCGGAGCGAGCGGCATCGGCTTCGCGCTGGCGGAGCGGTTTCTCGAGGCCGGCAATACGGTCATCATCTGCGGCCGCCGGGCCGCTAAGCTCGAGGAAGCGCGCGTGAAACATCGCGCGCTGCGGACACGCGTTTGCGACGTCACGGATCCGGCGCAGCGCCTCGAACTGGAAGATTGGGCCTTTAGCGAGTTCCCTGAGCTCGACGTCCTCATCAACAACGCAGGAATTCAGAACCGGCTGCAGCTCTTGGAGGCTCCCGGCTGGCCGGCGATGCATCAGGAGATCGCGACGAATCTCGAGGCGCACATCCATCTGTCGACGCTATTCGCGCCGCGTCTCGCCAAACGACCCCACGCTGCGATCCTCAACGTGACGTCGGGACTCGCCTTCGTGCCACGCTCGGCCGTGCCGGTCTATAGCGCCACGAAAGCCGCCATGCGATCGTTCACGCTGTCGTTACGCCACCAGCTCGCGGGCACGTCCGTCGAAGTTATCGAGATCATCCCGCCTGCGGTCGACACGGACCTCGGCGGCGCCGGCCTCCACACATGGGGCGCGCCGCTCAAGGATTTCGCAGACTCGGCCTTCGAGCAGCTTCGCGAGGGCAAGCACGAAGTGACGTACGGATTCTCGGCGGAATCGATGAACGCGTCGGCCGAGCAGCGCGTAGCGCTGTTCGAGCGGATGAATAGTCACTAGGATGCCGGGTCGCCTCCACGTCGGCTGCATGGGGTGGCAAGAAAAGGACTGGATCGGTCCCGTCTATCCCGCCGAAACGAAGCCGCCCGACATGCTCGCGCTGTACGCTCACCGATTTTCGTCGGTCGAAGTCGACTCGACGTTCTACGGGCGGCCCCGCGAGTCGACCGTCGTCGCGTGGCGCGATGCTGCGCCCGAGGACTTCAAGTTCGCGCTCAAAGTGTCGCGCGAAGTGACGCACAAGAAGCATTTCGAGGATGCCGGCCAGTCGTTCACGTGGTTCGTCGACCGCGCGCGGCTCCTCGGCCCGCGGCTCGGTGCGCTGCTGCTCCAATGCGGAGGCGATTTTCGCCCCACGCCTGCGAACAAGACGCGGCTCTACACATTCCTCGACGAGCATCTGCCGCCGGACGTCAATACCGTCCTCGAGCTACGTCACCGCGAATGGTTCGACGACGCGCTCTTCGAAGCCGCGCGCAGTCAGCGCTTCGCTCTCGCCGCGACCGAAGGACCGCATTCGTCGCTCGAACTCGCCGAGCGGGTGCTCGACGAGCAGGGCAGCGAGCTCGGATTTGCCTATGCGCGGCTCATGGGTCTGACGGCCTTCGAGCATTACGATCGCGTGCAGGTCGATCGGAGCGAGTCGCTCGACGTCTGGGCCCGGCTGCTCGCCAAGGCGCGTCATAACGTCGACGACCTGTTCGTCTACGTCAGCGACGACTACGCCGGCCACTCACCGGCGACGGTCGAAGACCTCGTCGCCCGCATCGAAGCCCTATCATGATCCTGCAGCGGTCGAGCTTTGGCTCGACCGCAGACGAACTCGCTTTGGTTTTGACCGTGGCGGTCGAGATGAATCTCGACCGCTCCCCATTTATTTCTATTTGGATTTGACCATCTCGCGTATGCGCGGATGATCGCCCTCGACTGTCGTTATCCAGCGCCCGAATGGCGGGACGTTCTCGCCGACCCTGAAGAGGTAATAATAGGCGCTCACATCGCCGACGTATTTAAATCTGCTGCGCAGGTCGGCCGTCAGGTCTGCGTACGAATCGTGCGAGCGCAGATACGCTCGAAATGATTTATGGTCCCGATCGAGCGCGAGCATGTTCTTCGCGTTGTCGATCGCCGCGCGGATCTTGCGTTCGCTGTGCAGTATCCGCGGCGTGTCCATGATCCGCCGTACGTCGTCGTCGCCGTAGCGAGAAACTTTAACAGGATCGAATCGCTCGAAGGCCGCGAGAAGTCGCTCCCACTGCACGTCGATCTGCGCCCAACTGACGCCCGCTTGGAAAATCGCACGCGTCATGACCGCGAGATGATCCGCGAGAGCCGGCTTGGCGATGCGCGGGTGGTTCTTACGGGTCCGCTCACCGCGATCGACGGCCGGCTTAGCCTTCATACGCTCGCCCCGCTCTTGGCCGCGCACGCGTCGGCACGCTGCGTGAGGAAGCGCCGCTCCGCCGCGTTGCGCGCGACCTTGCGCGCCGAGTCGAAATGTTCGCGCGCCCTGGTGCTTTCGCCGCGGCGCAGCTCGAACTCGCCGAGCGCCGCGTGGTAAAACGGGTACGATTCGAGCCTCGATATATCGTCTATAGCGGCGATCTCGGCGAGACCGCGTTCCGGCCCTTCTGCGTGACCGTATGCGATTGCACGATTGAGCGCGACGACCGGAGACGGCTTCGCCCGGATCAGGAGATCGTAGAGCGAGGCGATCTTCTTCCAGTCCGTTTCGGCAGCGCCGCACGAGCGCGCATGGACCGACGAAATGGCCGCCTCGATGTGGTACTCGCTCAGCTCGTCTCCGATCGCCGACCGGTCGAGGAGCTCGATTCCTCGCTCGATGAGCGCTTTATCCCAAAGCGATCGATCTTGGTCGGCCAGCGCGTTGAGATTGCCGAGCGCGTCGACCCGCGCTGCCAAGCGAGACGCGTTGAGCACCATGAGCGCGCAGAGCGCGAGCGTCGCCGGCGTCGACGTCGACGGATGGTCGGCGAGGAGCGCGCCGAGGCGAATCGCCTCGCGGCACAACTCGGCGCGGACGGACGATTCAGGCGACGCGCCGTGATAGCCCTCGTTGAACAGCAAGTAAAGGCTGCGCTGCACGCTCGCGAGCCGTTTCGGCAGGTCGCGGTCGGCAAGATCGAAGAGCCCGGACGATTGTGCGAGCGCGTGCTTCGCGCGCGTGATGCGCTTTTCGATCGCCGCATGGCTGCTCAAGAACGCGGCAGCGATCTCTCCGACGCTGAAGCCGCAGAGGAGATGGAGGATGAGCGCTATCTGCGCTTCTTCCGAAATCCGCGGACTGCAGCACGAGAACATCATGCGCAACTGATCGTCTTTGATCGCCGAAGGTTCGAACATCGCGTCGAGCGTGGGGACGAGCGTCCATTCGCTCTCGTGAAGGCGGCCGAGGTCCGGCGCGAAACGGCGCGCCGTCCGCTCGCGCCGCAACACGTCGATCGCGCGGCGCTTCGCGGCCGTCATGAGCCACGCGGCCGGATTGTCGGGAACGCCGCGCAGCCGCCAGATCTCAAGCGCGCGGCAGAAGGCGTCTTGGGCGACGTCTTCTGCCAACGCGAGGTTGTGGATTCCGAAGATGCGAGTCAGGGCGGCGATCATCCGCCCCGACTCCCGCCGGTAGAGCGGCTCCTCGACCACTACATCTCCATGACGGGGCGGACTTCGACGGCGCCGTCGGTGTCGAAGATCGGGCATCCCTTCGACAGCTCGGCTGCCTGCGCCAGATCGCGAGCCGTGACGAGCGTATAACCGCCGACGACATCCTTCGACTCCGGAAACGGACCGTCGGTGACGACCTTCTGCTTGCCGCGGACGACTTTGCCGGCGGGGTCGAGCGGCTGGCCGCGATCCTTCAGGTGGCCCTTGGACCCGAGATCTTCCATCCAAGCGACCCACTTCTGCATGACCTTGTCCGATTCGGCCGCATCCGACGCGCGCTGACCGCCCCTGTAGAGGAAAAGAAATTCACTCATGGCTCATGCTCCTTAGACTTTTTAGGTGGAGTGCGTTCTCCGACCCTACGACGTTTGACGCGCCCGTTTCCGGACACCGACTTCGGGCGTCTGCGACTCCCCGCCTACGACTTTTGGCTCTTTGGACACCGACGCGGATGCGGTGTGCGTCGCAGCGCGAAAGGGTGGCAAAAAAACGTGGACAGGGCAACCCGTGCCGCACCCGGCGAAGTCTCTCGACGAAGCCTTCTCATCGATGGAACGGAGAGAACCATGCGTCAGCTCGATATTTCGATCACGATCGCCGCGGCGATCATCGCCGCGAGCATCACAGGCTGCGGCAGCTCGACTCGACTAGCATCAAGCGGGGCGGACGTGCAGGTGCCCACCGTCGACGCCCAAGTGACGAAGACCGGGGCGTTCGCCCTGCCCACAGCGGCGACAAACCCAGAAGCGCTCCCACCGCTCCCCTCGGGCGACGTCGTCCGCGTGAACCTCGTGCTCCTCGATCGCGACGTGGAAATCGCACCCGACATGCACTATCGCGCTTGGACCTTCAACGGGACGGTACCAGGCCCGGTCATCCATGCAAAGGTCGGCGATACGATCGACGTGACCTTGACGAACAAGGCGATGATGGGTCACTCGATCGACTTCCACGCCGCGCTTGCGCCGCCTGACGTGGCTTACCAGACGATCGCACCTGGTCACACGCTGCACTTCTCCTGGGTCGCCGCCTATCCGGGCGCGTTCATGTACCACTGCGGCACGCCGCCCGTGCTCGCGCACATCTCGAACGGCATGTACGGCGAGATCATCGTCGATCCGAAATCCGGGTGGGGTGTTGACGCCCAAAATTATGTGTTCGTCCAAAGCGAGTTCTACCCAACGCTCATGCCGGGATCGAAAGACGACTATTTCGGAGATTTCTCGAAAATGCGCTCGGCGATGGCTGACGTCGTGACGTTCAATGGCGTGGCGTTCCGCTACCGCTCGAATCCGTTGCCGATCAAGGTCGGGAAGCTCGTCCGCTTGTTCGTCGTCGACGCGGGCCCGAGCCACTTCTCGGCCTTTCACGTCGTCGGAACATTATTCAGTCGCGTGCTCGCAGATGGCGACCCCGCGAACGTCACGAGCGGGGTGCAGACGATCGCGATTCCGCCCGGCGGCGGTGCGGTCGCGGAATTCACGGTGCGGCAGGCCGGTATGTATCCGTTCGTCACGCATAGCTTCGGTGACACGGATGCGGGCGCGCTCGGCATCTTCCAAGCGACCGAGTGACGCATCAATGCCTATCCGCGTCCCGTACCGCTCGAGCGGACGGGACGCCGTGGGCGCGCGTTATCGTCGTGTTCGCACCGGGAACCATATACGTGGGCTAATCTGAAAGATCGGAGACACAACGCATGTTGAAGAAATTTCTGATAACCGCGATCGGTCTTGCGGCGGCGTCGGCGATGTTCGCTCCGCAGGCCGTCGCTTCGACGACGACGACGACCGGCTTGTGGCCGGTGAACTCGATGGATCTGCGCCTCGGCGCGTTTTTCCCGGGCTCGAGCGGCGACAAGTTCTTCGGTGGCGAGACGCAACTGACGGCAGGTCTCGATTACCGCATGTCGTCGTCCGGCGGCCTGACGCCGAGCGCGACGGACGCATACTTCGACTACATGGGCGGCGCGCGCAACTCGGGTTACGTCCATAGCGGCGGCCTCGGCCTCGATGTCCGCGGCATGACGGGACCTACTTTTTTCGGCGCGGGCGTCGGCCTGTACAACACATCGGTCCGCCTTGGCGACGGCACCTCGAATAGCCGGACCGGCCCGGGCGGCAAGGTGTTCGCCGGCTTCAACCTCGGCAGCAACGCGTCGCTCCAGCTCGACTACCACGTCGTGCCGCAGACGCTCGGCGTGAACCCGAGCGGCCTCGGAGTCGAGGTGGGCTTCCACCTCTAAGACCTGCCCCTACGATCTGTAATGCGACAAGCACGGCCCGCCACCTCGGCGGGTCGTGTTCTAGGAGTCGTCGGTGTTGAGCGTCTGACTCGCGAGCCGCGCGCTGTTGTCGAACAATCGCCCGAAGACGACGCCGAAGACGAAGCCCCCGACGTGCGCCAGGTATGCGACGCCTCCGGTTTGCGCGTTCGCGACCGCGCCGACGTCGATGAGCTGCATGAGGAACCAAAAGCCGATGAGCAGCCAAGCCGATACGAACGTGACTCGGATGAAGAACCCGAGAAAGAGCAGCGTCCGGATGTTGTCGCGCGGATACGTGACGATGAACGCGCCCATGACCGCCGCGATAGCGCCGCTCGCGCCGAGGTTCGGCACCGTCGAGTGCGGATCGAACGCGACCTGCGAGAGCATCGCGATCGCACCACCGACGAGATAGAACACGATGAAGCGCGCCGGACCCATCGCATCTTCTATCTCGGGGCCGAAGGCGTAGAGGAACACCATGTTGCCGAGGATGTGCGACCAGCTCGCGTGGAGGAACATCGCGGTGAGGATCGTGATGAGGTCGTGACCGGCCCATATGTCGGCCGGCGTGACCGACCACTGTGTGACGAACTGATCGCCGGCGGCGAGCTCGACGAGAAACACGACCACGTTGATCGCGATGAGCAGGATCGTGACCACGGGCGCGGACGTCAGACGGCGCGAGGCGTCGCCGAGCGGTATCATGACCGCCACGTTACAACGGCGTCGTCGCGATATACTGCCGTGCCGTCGGCGGTTGAGAAACGTGCTGACGGGACCGGCCGCGCCGTCCATTGAAATCGCGGCGCATGATCGCTTTCGCACTGACGCTGGCGCTCATCGTCGCGCCAGCGCATCCGCCAACGAAAACAGCTCCGGTTCCCGTTGCGCCCGCCGTCGTCGCGGATCCGGCATCGTTCGTCGACCCGCTTGTCGGCACGTCCGGTAACGGCTACGACGGAGCGATCGACACGTTCCCCGGTGCCGACGCACCCTTCGGCATGGTGCAGTGGAGCCCGGACACACCGTCACAGCCGGCAGGCGGCGGCTACAGCTTCAGCGATTCGGCGATCACCGGATTTAGCCTGACGCATTTGAGCGGTCCGGGGTGCAACGTCTTCGGCGACGCCGGCATCCTTCCGATGATCGGCCCGTTGACGGCTCCGGCGGCGGCGAGCCAGGCGTTCTCGCACGCATCGGAGGTCGCATCGCCGGGTTACTATGAGATCCGCGTCGGCATGCCGAGCGTCCGCGTCCAGCTGGCGGCGACGCCGCGCACCGGTCTCGGCCGTTTCACGTTCCCGCCGTCGACGCAAGCCGATATCCTCGTCAACGCGTCGTCGAATCAGAACGGCGTCTCGACATCCGAAGTGCGCGTCGCAAGCTCGACGGAGATCGTGGGCTCGGCGTCGAGCGGATGGTTCTGCGGCATGCCCGGGACGTACACGGTCTACTTCGTGCTCGATTTCGATCGCCCGTTCGCGACGCACGGCACGTGGCTCGCGAAGATGGTCACGCCGGGTGCGGACGAAGCGAGCGGCATTGGCTCAGGTGCGTGGGTCTCGTTCGATACGACCGTCGATCCGACGGTCAACGTCAAGGTGGCGCTTTCGTGGGTGAGCATCGACGGTGCTCGTGCGAATCTGCGGGCCGAGGCGCAATCGTGGGATGTCGACGCGGTCCGTGCTTCGACGCATCGCGCTTGGGATGGCGAACT
>JANWLL010000147.1 GCA_025450855.1 Vulcanimicrobiia bacterium | reverse complement strand
ACGAGACGATCGGCGAACATCCGCTCTGGCATATCTCTTTTCTGCCGGCGCCGTTCAACACGGTGCACGCGGATACGGTCGTCATCACGTGGATCGGCATGGCGATCGTGCTCGTCGCCGTCGCGCTGCTCGCCGCCACACATCCGGTCACGAAGCTCTCGAAGCGCTACTCGTTCATGGAGCTCATCGTCAACGGCATCGGGAGCCAAGTCGAGACGATCCTCGGCAAGAACGGGCTGCCGTTCGTGCCGTTCATCATCTCGCTCTTCATGTTCATCTTCGTGCTCAACGAGATCGGGCTGTTCCCGTTCGTCGGCAAATCGCCGACCGCCGACCTGAACACGACGGCCGCGCTCGCCGTCTTCGTCATCGTGCTCATCCAGATCGTCGGGATCGCGCGCAAGGGGCTCGGCTACTACAGCCATCTCCTCATCAAGCCGCTCGGCCTCGGCATCCCGATGCTGCCGATCATGATCATCGACGAGCTCGCACGGCCGGTGACGCTCGCGATGCGGCTGTTCGGCAATATCTTCGCGGGCGAGGTGCTCTTGATCGTCGTCGGCGCGATCATCCTCGCCCACGTCGCGATCCCCTTCAACCTCTTCGGCGTCCAGTTCGCGTTCAACGTCTCGAAGGCGGCGAACGCGGCGCCCGTAGCGATCTATGCGTTCAATCTGATCATCGGACTCATCCAAGCAGTCGTGTTCACGTTGTTGACGACGGCATACCTCATCACGCCGCTTTCTGACGAAGCGCACTAAGGGAGCAAACATGGAAAACGCCATTCTCGTCGCGTCCGTCATCATCGCCTTCGCGCTGATGGTCGGTTTCGCGGCGTTCGGCTCGGCGATCGGCGACGGCATCATCGGCAGCAAGGCCGTCGAGTCGATCGCGCGCCAACCCGAAGCGCGGCCGAACATCTTTTTCTTCTACTTCCTCGGCTTCGGCATCCTGGAAGCGTTCCCGATCATCGCGATCGCGCTCGCTTTCTTCTTGCTCATCGGCGGCGGCGGCCTCGGGGTCATGGCGCTGCTGAAGCCTGTCCTCGCGAAGTAGGGGTAAGCGGAAAAGCGCGATGCTGCTCACGCTCGACGGCACGTTCATCGCCCAGATCCTGAACTTCGTCGTGTTCTGGATGCTGTTGAATTGGCTGTTCATCGCGCCGACGCGGCGCGCGATCGAAGCGCGACAGCGCGCCATCGCCAAGCTGCACGCCGACGCGAACACCGCTCGCGCTCAGGCGAGAGCTCTCGAGGCAGAGGCAGCAGGCTTGCTGGATGCCGCGCGCCGTCGCACGGATGAGATCATGCGTGAGGGCGCTGCGAAGGCGGCTTCATCGGCGAAAGAGATCGAGCGCCTGGCGGCCGAGGAGGCCGCTGCGACCGTCGCCCTCGCTCAAGCGAAAGTCGCGACTGAGCGCGCCGACGCGGCGGCGAAGCAGGGTGTGTTCGTCAACGAGCTCGCGCGCTCGATGGCACATCGGGCGCTCGGCGCGGAAAGCGCCGTCTGACCGTGGACGCATCCGTGCTCCGCGACCCGGTGTTTATCGCTAAGATCGTCAACTTCGTCATCTTCGTGATCGCGCTCGTCTTCGCGTGGAACAAGGTCATCGCCAAGCAGCTCGAAAGCCAGCAAGAAAAGCAGAACGAAGAGGTCGAGGGCGCGCAGCACGCGCTCGTCGAGGCCGAAGCCGCGATCGAAAACGCGCGAGCCGCTCTGGATGTCGCGCACGCCGATTCGAAACGCATGGTCGAGTTCGGTGCGGCACAGGCAGAGCGTCTGGTGGCAGATACGAAGGTCGAAGCCGAAGCGCACGCGACCCGCGTCCTGGCGCACGCGAACGGCGAGCTCGACCGCGAGCGTTATCGGGTCAGGCGCGAATTGCTCGAAGACACGGTCGAGCGCGCGCACGAGCACGCACGCAGGATCGTCACCGAAGAGCTCGATCCTTCGCGCCAGCGCGCGCTCGTCGATCGGCTCCTGTCGGATCTCGAGAAGTCACGTGCTTAAAGAGACGATCGCCCGCCGATACACCGCAGCGCTCTTCGCCCTGGCGAAGGAGGCCGGCTCGGCCGAAGCGACCGCGCAAGAGCTCGACTCGTTCGTCGGTGCGCTCGACAAAGAACCGTCGGCGCGCGAGTTCTATGCGTCGCCGGTCGTCGACCGCGGTGAGAAGGTCGAGCTGCTGCGCGCGTCGCTCGCGAGCCGCATGAGCGAGCTGACCTACAACTTCATCGTGCTGCTCGTCCGCAAGCGGCGCGAGAACCTCATCTACACGATCGCGCGTCAGATGCACGAGATGCTCGACGCCGATCAGGGCAACACGGTCGCGAGCATCGCGACCCACAAGCCGCTGCATCCGGACGAGCTCGCGGAACTCGCGCGTCGTCTGTCGCACGTCTACAAGCGGAAGATCATCCCGCAAGGCCGCGTCGATGAAAGCCTGCTCGGCGGCGTCGTCGTCCAGATGGGCGACACGTACGTCGATGCGAGCGTCGCCGGAAAGCTGGAAGAGATCCGCCGCCACCTGCTGTCGGGCGTCGAAGCCGCGACGGCGACGTCGCCCAACGGAAAAACGAGCGCTTAGGCGCTGACGGAGACGATATGATCAACGCCGACGAGATCGCCGGAATACTCAAGCAACAGATCATGAGCGCGCGCGTCGAGGTGCGCGAGGACGAGGTCGGGACCGTGATCGAGGTCGCGGACTCGGTCGCGCGCGTCTACGGCCTGCGCGTCGTCCAGATGAACGAGCTCGTCCAGTTCCCGAACGGTCTTTTCGGCATCGCGTTCAACTTGGAAGAAGACAACGTCGGCATCGTCGTCATGGGTCCGGACAACGACATCAGAGAAGGCGCGACGGTCCGCCGCACCGGCCGCATCATCTCGGTGCCCGTCGGCGAGGCCGTCATCGGCCGCGTCGTCAACTCGCTCGGCCAGCCGCTCGACGATGCTGGGCCCGTACAGACGACGCGCACCAGACCGATCGAGACGCAAGCGCCGACGGTCGTCGAGCGCCAGCCGGTGCACGAACCGATGCAGACCGGCATCAAGGCGATCGACGGTCTCGTGCCGATCGGCCGCGGCCAGCGCGAGCTCATCATCGGCGACCGTCAGACCGGCAAGACGGCGCTCGCGATCGACGCGATCCTCAACCAAAAGGGCAAGGACGTCGTCTGCATCTACGTCGCGATCGGGCAAAAGGCGTCGACCGTCGCGCAGCTGCACAAGATCTTCACCGACGCCGGCGCGATGTCGTATACGACGATCGTCGCGGCGAACTCGGGCGATCCGGCGAGCTTGCGCTACATCGCGCCGTATGCCGGCTGCGCGATGGGCCAAGAGCTCATGTATGCCGGCAAGCACGTGCTCATCATCTACGACGATCTCTCGAAGCACGCGCAGGCGTATCGCGAGATCTCGCTCGTATTGCGCCGCCCACCCGGTCGCGAGGCGTACCCCGGCGACATCTTCTACCTGCACTCGCGTCTGCTCGAGCGCGCGGCGAAGCTGTCCGATGGGCTCGGCGCCGGTTCGATGACCGCGCTTCCCGTCATCGAGACGCAGCAGGGCGACGTCTCCGCGTACATCCCGACGAACCTCATCTCGATAACGGACGGTCAGATATATCTCGAGACCGGCTTGTTCTTCAACGGCATCCGGCCTGCCATCGACGTCGGACTTTCGGTGTCGCGCGTCGGCGGCAACGCGCAGACGAAGGCGATGAAGTCGGTCGCGGGTCAGCTCCGACTCGAGCTGTCCCAGTACCGCGACCTCGCGGCGTTCTCGAAGCTCGCGTCCGACCTCGACAAAGCGACGCAAGCGCAGCTCTCGCGCGGCGAGAAGATCACGGAGACGCTCAAGCAGCCGCAGTTCGAGCCGCTCGATCTCGACCGCCAGGTCATCCAGATCTACGTCGCCGTCAACGACTTTCTCGCCGACATCCCGACCGAGCGGATCCACGAGTTCCACACGCGCTTCTACGAGTACCTCAAGACGGCGATGCCGGACGTGCCGTCGGACATCGCGGCATCGAAGACAGTTTCGGACGCGGTGAAGGCGAAGCTCAACGACGCGATCGCCGACTTCAAGAAGCGGTTCGGGAAAGCCGCATAACGGATGCCGACGCTTCGCCAGCTCCGCGACCGGGTCAAGTCGCTGAAGAACACGCAGCAGATCACGCGCGCCATGAAGATGGTCGCCGGCGCGCGCATCCGCCGTGCGGAGCTCGCGATGAAAGCGGCGCGTCCGTACGCGACCGCGATCGGCGAGATGAACCGGGAGCTTGCATCCAGCGGCGGAGGGTCGCACCCGCTTTTGACGGAGCGGTCTTCCGACAAGCGTGCGATCCTGCTCATGACGGCCGATAAGGGCCTCTGCGGCGCCTTCAACTCGAACCTCGTGCGCGCTGCTCTCCAAGTCGCCTCGCAGTCGTCGTCGCCATCGTCGCTCTACCTCGTGGGCATCAAGGGCCGCATCCAGCTTCGCAAGACGCAGCATCCCGTCGCGCAGGCGTGGCCGCTGCAGGGCAAGCCGTTCGTCGAGCTCGCCGCCGAGATCGCGGGCGCGGTGACGGGCGATTTCCTCGCGGGCAAGGTCGATCAGGTGACGCTCGTCTCGAGCCGCTTCGTGTCGACGATCGTCCAACGCCCGACGCCGCTGCAACTGCTGCCTATCAAACGCGATCCCGACGCACCCGCGAAGTCGGCTTCGACGAAC
Organism: Vulcanimicrobiia bacterium; assembly: GCA_025450855.1. GTDB lineage: Bacteria > Vulcanimicrobiota > Vulcanimicrobiia > Eremiobacterales > Eremiobacteraceae > JANWLL01. The sequence goes on along the minus strand of JANWLL010000147.1, from coordinate 809 downwards.
AGCTTCGAGTTCGAGCCGGATCCGGGCGCGGTGCTCGCGGCGCTTCTTCCGAAGTACGTCGAATTCACGATATTCCAAGCGCTGCTCGAGACGCAGGCCTCGGAGTTCGCCGCGAAGCTGCTGGCGATGAGCAATGCCACGGACAACGCCGGCAAGCTCATCGATGACCTGACGCTCGTCATGAACAAGACGCGCCAAGCCGCGATCACGAAAGAGATCCTCGAGATCGTCGGCGGCGCCGAAGCGCTCAAAGGTTAGCTGAAAAGGGAAACGAGAAACATGACCGCCACCGGAAAAGTCGTACAGGTCCTCGGCAACGTCGTCGACGTCGAATTCAGCGCGGAGACGCTGCCGCGGATCTACACCGCGCTGTTGACGACCATCAACGATCGCGAACTGACTCTCGAGGTGCAAGGCGAACTCGGCAACAACCAGGTCCGCTGCCTCGCGATGGGCGGCACCGAGGGCATGGTCCGTGGTGCAGACGTCCGCGACACGGGCGCGCCGATCACCGTGCCGGTCGGCGAAGCGACGCTTGGCCGCATATTCAATGTCCTCGGCAAGGCGATCGACTCCGACAAGCCGGTCGCGGCGAGCGCGATGCACGCGATCCATCGCGAAGCGCCGAAAGTCGACGAGCAAGATCCGACGACGGTCATGTTCGAGACGGGCATCAAGGTCGTCGACCTCATGGCGCCTTACGTCCGCGGCGGCAAGGTCGGGCTCTTCGGCGGCGCCGGCGTCGGTAAGACCGTCCTCATCCAGGAGCTCATCCGCAATATCGCGGCCGAGCACGGCGGCTACTCGGT
>JANWLL010000146.1 GCA_025450855.1 Vulcanimicrobiia bacterium | reverse complement strand
TGAACATCTGGCGCAGAGCGTCCGAAGCCGGGCCGACGACGAGGAACTGGGCGGTGGCCGGCATCGGCGCGTATATGCTGCTATGCATAGGACTATTCGTCTACTTCTTGCCGATTTGGAACGGCACGCCCATCCCATGGCAGGCATGGGAGTCGCGCATGTGGATCCAGGGGCCGATCGTGCACGGATGGATCTGACGGCGGAGCCTTCCGCGCGCGTCGTAGCGCTGACGATCTTCTTCCCGGCCTTCAACGAGGAAGCGATCATCGAGCAGACCGTCCGCAGCGCGGTTCGCACCGGCGCGGCCGTCGCGAATGACTACGAAGTCGTCGTCGTCGACGACGGCAGCCGTGACGGAACGGCCGGCGTCGTCGAGAGGCTCGCCGCCAGCGACCCGCACGTGCGGCTCGAAAAGCACGATCGCAACCGAGGGTACGGCGCGGCGCTGCGAACGGGCTTCGCGACGGCGCGGAACGATCTCGTGTTCTTCTCGGACGCCGACGGCCAGTTCGATCTGAACGAGCTGCCGGCGCTGCTCGCCGCGCTACCCGAGGCCCCGGTCGTCGTCGGATATCGCATCAAGCGCAACGACCCGCCGCATCGCCTCTTCATCGCCAAGACGTACAACCTCATCATCCGAGCCGTCTTCGGCCTGCGCGTCCGCGACATCGACTGCGCGTTCAAGCTTTTCCGCCGCGACGCGTTGTCGAAGGTGTCGCTCGAATCGAACGGCGCCTTCATCAGCTCGGAGATGCTCATCAAGCTGCGCCGCGCCGGCGTCGGGATCTCGGAGCGCGGCGTCCATCACTATCCCCGGACGACCGGCTACTCGAAGGGCGCCGGTCTTGCCGTCATCCTCAAGACGATCCGCGACATCATCCGGCTTCGACTCGGCATTCCGCTCCAAGGTTCTTGACGCGAGCGTCGAACGTACGGCGCATATGTCAGGACACTCCAAGTGGCATAACATCAAGCTGAAGAAGGGCAAGGTCGACGCGCAGCGCGGCCAGCTCTTCACCAAACTTTCGAAAGAGATCATCGTCGCGGCGAAGTCCGGATCGCCCGATCCGGACGCGAATTTCCGGCTGAAGATGGCGGTCGCGAAGGCGCGCGAGTACAACATGCCGATGGAGAACATCAAACGGGCCATCGCACGTGCGACCGGTGCCGAAAAGGGCGCCGCACTCGAGGAGATCCGCTACGAAGGCTACGGCACGGGCGGCGTCGCCATCATCGTCGACGCGGTGACGGACAATCGCCACCGCACCGCGAGCGAGATGCGATACGTGTTCTCACGCAACGGCGGCAACCTCGGTGAGAGCGGCTGTGTCGCCTGGATGTTCGACGAACGCGGCGTCGTGACGATTCCCGCCGAGGGCATTCGCGACGAGGACCTGCTCGAGCTGGCCGACGTCGACGGGGTCGTCGACGTACGCATCGACGGCGACGCAGCGGAGATCCTCACGGATCCACGAGCGCTCGGCGCGGCGCGGGAAAAGGTCGAGCGCGACGTGCTCGCCCCGCGCGGCAAAACAGTCGGCTCGGCCGCGGTCGAGCTCGTCGCGAGGACGAAAGTCGACGTCTCGCCCGCAGACGCGGCGGACGTCCTCAAGCTGCTCGACGCGCTCGAAGAACACGAAGACGTCACGCACGTGTACTCGAACGCGGAGATCCCGGACGCGGTGCTCGAAACGCTCGCGTGAGCGGATCGCACGCGCCGAAGCGGCGCAAGCGGGATGAGCAACGGCCGCCGCTGCGGATCCGCTGGTCCGCGCTCGTCCTCCCCGGCCTCGGCCTTCTCGCGGTCATCGCGCTCATCTGGATCGCCGCGCAAGCGATGAGGATGCTCTCGCCCGCGGGCGCGTCGGTTTCGGTTCCGAGCTTCGTCGGCATGCGCTACGCCGGCGCCCAAGGCATCGCCGTGAAGTCGCGCCTGTCGCTCCACGTCGTCGCGCGCAAACCTGACTATCACGCGCCGAAGGATAGCGTCGTCGGACAGCTCCCTGCGGCAGGAGAGCACGTCCGCGAAGGGCGCGTCATCGACGTCGTCTTGTCCGATGGCGAGCCGCTGGCACGCGTGCCGAACGTCGCGAACATGTCGGTCCGCGACGCCACCGTCGCGCTCGAGAACGCGCACCTCGACGTCGGCAGTGTCGGCTCGCAATACGACGCGGGCGTGCCCGAAGCGACCGTGTTGTCGCAGCAGCCCGAGGCGCTCTCGCAAGTGACGGCGGGGACGAAGGTCGATCTCGTCATCGCGAAAGGCCAACCCGTCGCGTACGCGCCGAATTTCGTCGGCATGCCGATCAGCAGCGCCTCTGCCGCGGCGAAAGAAGCGAACGTCAAGCTCGAACCGGCGGTGCAGCTGCCGATCGCGCCGAGCGCTCCGCCGAAAGGCATCATCGTCGCGCAAGACCCGCCGGCCGGACAACAGATGCGTCCGAACGAGACGATAACGCTCCAGGTGAGCGGCGGCGCGCTGCCGACGCCGATCCCGTCGCCGGGGTTCCCGTCGCCCGGCGCATCGCAGCCCGGACAAGCGGCGCCGAACGTCGGATCGCAGGCGCCGTCACCCGCGCCGTCGCCGACCGCGCGCGGTCTGCGCGTTTCGGTCGCGTTGCCCGAGTCACCTCAGCCGGTCCGCACCCGGGTCGTCATCGTCGACGCGACCGGCTCGCGGACGCTCTTCGATCAGAACACGCGCGGCGGCACGACGATCTCGTTCGACATCACCGTCACCGGTGCGGCGACGCTGCAGACGTACGTCGGCGATCAGCTCGTCAATTCAACACCGCTCTAGCGGGGCGTCATCACGTCGTCCGAGAACGTGTGCGCATGACGCAATCGGGTGACGGCCGCGCGCGGCGGATCAAGATCGCGCCGTCTCTTCTTTCGGCCGACTTCGCACGCATCGCCGATCAGATCGCGCTCGTCGAGCGCGGCGGGGCCGACTACCTCCACATCGATGTCATGGACGGCCGCTTCGTGCCGAACATCACCTGGGGGCCGAAGATCATCAGCGATATGCGCCGCCTGACGAAGCTGCCGTTCGACACGCACCTCATGATCGTCGAGCCGGAACGCTATGTCGAAGCGTTCGCGAAGGCCGGAGCCGACATCATCACCGTCCACTGGGAAGCGACCGTACACGCGCACCGCCTCATCCACCAGATAAAGGAAGCGGGCGCGAAGGCCGGCCTCGCGATCAACCCGGCGACCCCGCTCGTCGTCCTCGACGAGATCCTGCCGTATCTCGATCTGCTGCTCGTCATGAGCGTCGATCCGGGCTTCGGCGGGCAGCGCTACATCGAGTCGTCGACACCGAAGCTCGCCGCGGCGCGGAAGATGATCGCCGATCGGCGTCTTCGCGTCGAGCTCGAAGTCGACGGCGGCGTCCACGAGGAGAACGCGGCGGTCGTCGCCGCAGCTGGCGCCGACGTGCTCGTCATGGGTGCCGGCATCTTCAGCACGCCTGCGCCGGACGCGACGATCGGACGCGTTCGCGAGTCGTGCGCACGATAGCGCCACCGCCGCTCAGCGAAGATTCGCTCATCGCGATGATCGCCGCGGCATGCGGAGCGCCGAGCCGGCCGCTTCGCGTCGGCATCGGCGACGATGCGGCGGCCTGGAAGCCGAACCCGCATCATCTCGCGCTCGTGACGACCGACATGATCGTCGACGACGTCCATTTCCGGACCCGCGATTCGAGCGCCACGCTCATCGGGCGCAAGGCGCTCGCGAAGAGCCTTTCCGATATCGCGGCGATGGGCGGCCGGCCCGTGCTCGCCGTGATCGCGCTCGGCGTCACCGCAGAACTCGACGAAGCGTGGTATCGGTCGTTCTACGAGGGCATGACTGCGCTCGCGCGTGCGACCCATTGCGCGATCGCGGGCGGCGACATCGTGCGCGCTCCAGCGCTGACGATCGGCGTCACCGTCATCGGTGAGGTCCGGAAAACGTCGATGCGGCTGCGTTCCGGTGCGCAGGCAGGAGACGTCATCGCGGCGACCGGTGCGCTCGGCTTAGCGGCCGCCGGTCTGCGAGCCATCGAAATGGAGCGGTCGACCTTAACGGTCGACCGAGGCGGCCGATTTGAAGAAGCGATCGATGCGTACGAGCGTCCGCAGCCGCGCATCGATGAAGGCGTCTTCCTCGGATCGTGCCGCGCGGTTCACGCGCTCATGGACATCTCGGACGGTCTTTCGACCGACGTGCGCAGGATGGCGCGAGCATCAAAAGTCGACGCGGTCATCGAGTGCGACGAGCTATACGTCCACCCGGTGGTGCGCGATGTCGACGGCGACGCGCTCGACCTCATCCTCAACGGCGGCGACGACTACGAGCTCATCGCGTCGATCGACAAGCGCGCCTTCGACCACGTCGCGCGCTCGTTCAGATCGCGCGCCGGCCGCCCGCTGCGCGCCGTCGGCCGGTTCGAACCGGGCGAGGGCGAAGTGTGGCTCGACCGAAACGGAAAACGAGCACCGCTCGAACCCGGCGGCTACGACCACTTCAAAAAGATGTAGCGGTCGAGGTTTACCTCGACCGCCGCGGTCTTGCTGTTGTGAGGTCGTCTCCGGTCGAGCTAAAGCTCGACCGCTACCGAAAAGAGGTCTGGCGGTATTACACGGCGCGGGCGACGCGCTTGCTCTTGAGGCAACCGGTGCATACCTTCGCGGTCTTCACGGTGCCGCGCTCGCGGATGCGAACGGATTGAAGATTGGGCAGCCAGCGCCGGCGCGTCTTGCGCATCGAGTGGCTGACGTTATTGCCTGCGACCGGACCTTTTCCGCACACGTCGCATCGTTTTGCCATCGTAGGGGTTTCTCCGGATTAGCCGAGCTTCGCTCGACCTACTACATCAAATCGGACAGGTCGCAACGCGACAACCCCCGTATGATACCACAAGCTGAGAAGCCCTTCAAGGCCTGAAAACAGGCGGGACATTATCGTGGAGCAAGTTACGACCTGTGACGGACGGCGATTTTCCGATTTCGTCGTCGCGGGTACGTATTTCTTGCGCAAGTACCGCACCGTCATCAACGACCTCAACGTCTTCCCGGTGCCCGACGGCGACACGGGAACGAACATGTTCTTCACCGTCCGCAGCGCGATGATCGAAGCGCGCAAAGCGCGCACCCCCGACCTCTCGAAAGTCGCCGCTGCCGCCGCGCAGGGCGCGCTCATGGGCGCACGCGGCAATTCCGGCGTCATCATCTCGCAGATGTTCCGCGGCTTCGCGCACGGGGTGCGGCACAAGGAGTCGGTCCGCACGATCGAATTCTCGTCCGCACTCGGCGAAGCCGTCCAAGCCGCGCGCCAAGCGCTGCTCAAGCCGGTCGAGGGCACGATCCTCTCGGTCGCTGCCGCAGCGCATGCCGCCGCGTTCAAAGCCGCCGTGAGCGAGCGCGCATTCATGCCCGTCCTCCACGCGCTCGTCGATGCCGCGCAAGAAGCGCTCGAACGAACGCCCGATCAGCTCGCCGTCCTCAAAGAGGCGAAAGTCGTCGACGCCGGCGGCGCCGGCTTTCTCTACTTCATGGAGGGCGTCATCCGCATGCTGCCCGGCCGAGCGCCGTACACGACGGCGTTCCCGCGCAAGCCGGTGCGCAAGACGACGTTCACGACGCGGCAAAAGGTGGAGGCGAACCGCTTTTGCACGGAGTTCGTCATCGTCGCACCGACCTCGACCGAGGAGCAGATGCGCTCGCTTTTGTCGGCGCACGGCGACTCGCTCATCGTCGCGGGCGGCGACGGCGCGATCCGCGTCCACATCCACACGGATTATCCGCAAGAGGTCGCGGGCGTCGCAAGCAAGTTCGGCGAGGTCCAAAAGCTCAAAGTCGACAACATGGAGGACCAGCACAACGTCCTCGTCGTCGACCGCGAAGCGAAGCCGCGAGGCATCGTCGCGGTCGTGCCGGGTGAAGGTTTCGCGAAGATATCGAAGGAGCTCGGCGCCGATGTCACCGTGCTCGGCGGCGCGACGATGAACCCGTCGGTGAAAGATCTGCTCGTCGCCGTCAACAAGGTGCTTGCGCCGGTCGTCTATCTGCTTCCGAACGACAAGAACGTCGTTCTCGCCGCGCGCCAAGTCGGCGAACTGACCGACCGGAAAGTCGTCGTCATCCCGACGCGCACGGTCGTCGACGGCGTCGCGGCATTGTTCTCGCTCGTCAATTTGCCCGAAGATGCGACACCGACGCCGGACGACATCGTGGTGCAGTCGCAGATCGTCGCGAGCGGCACGATCTTCCAGGCCGGTCGCGATGCGGAGATGGGCGGCGTCGCGGTCAAGCGCAGCCAGCTGGTCGGCGCGCTCGACGCGCGCAACGGAACGGCGGACACGCTCGTGGCCGGAGCCGACGCACCGTCGATCGCGGTGGCGATGATCGCATCAGCCGGCGCCGGCGACGGGGGCCTTGCGACGATCTACTACGGCGGCGGCCGCAAGCTCAAAGACGCCGAGGAGATCGCCGGCGTGATCCACGAGGCCTATCCCTCGATGACGGTCGAGACGTACTACGGCGGTCAACCCGCGTCCGATTTTGTGATCTCGATTGAGCGCTGAGTCGCCTCGCATATCCATCGACGCGATGGGCGGCGACAACGCTCCGCGCGAGATCGTCGCGGGCACGCTTCAGGCGGCAGCCGTCTTCGACGCGCGCTTCATCCTCGTCGGTGACGAGAAGCAGCTCGCGCCGCTCGTCGAACAGGCAGCGCGTGACGCGAAGATCGAGATCGTCCATGCGCCCGAAACCGTCGCGATGGATGAGGCGCCCGTCGCTGCCGTGCGCCGCGGTGCGGTCACGTCGATGGCGAAAGCGTTCGAGCTCGTCCGCGATGGCGCGGCGGATGCCGTCTTCTCCGCCGGCAACAGCGGCGCGTTTCTCGCGTTCTCGATGATCCGGCTGCGGCCGCTCGCGGGTATCGCGCGTCCAGCGTTCGCGACGATCTGGCCCGCGCGCAACGGACCCATGCTCGTGCTCGATGCGGGCGCGAACGTCGATTGCAAACCCGAATGGCTCGTGCAGTTCGCCATCATGGGAAGCGCGTATTCGCGCGCGGTGCTCGGCGTCGATAAGCCGAAGGTCGGCCTGCTATCGATCGGCGAGGAAGAAGGCAAGGGGAACGCGCTCATCGATGCGGCGACGCCGCTGCTCGCGGACGCGCCGATCGAGTTCGCAGGCAACGTCGAAGGTCGCGACCTGCTGCTCGGATCCGTCGACGTCATCGTCTGCGACGGCTTCGTCGGCAACGTCGCGCTCAAGCTCGCCGAAGGCGCGGGCGAATACATCTTCGGCGCGTTGAAGGACGCGGCGACGACGTCGCTCGCCGCGCGGATCGGCGCGATGCTCTTGCGGCCGAAGATACGCGAGATCCGCGGCCGCATGGACTATCGCGAGTACGGCGGCGCGCCGGTGCTCGGCGTCCGCGGCGTCAGTTTCGTCGGCCACGGCCGCACCGACGCGAAGGCGGTCGTCAGCGCTTGTCGCGCGGCGGTCCGCGCCGTCCGCCAAGACCTCGTCGGCACGATCGCCCGCGCGATCGCTCCGCCGGATGAAGCGGAGGCGGCTCGATGAGCCGCGTCGCGATCGTCACCGACTCGACGTCGGACCTCGGCCCTCTCGCCGCGCCCAGCGGCGTCGAGGTCGTGCCGCTCACCATCCGGTTCGGCAACGAGGAGTTCCGCGACGGCGTCGATCTCACTGAGGCGGATTTCTACCGCAAGCTTAACCAGAGCACGACGACGCCGATCACCGCACAACCGACGCCTGCGCTCTTCGCCCAGACGTACCGGCGCCTGCTCGACGGCGGCGCCGAGCGCATCGTCTCGGTGCACTTGCCCGCGACTTTGTCGGGCACGATCAACGCCGCGGCGATCGCCGCGAACGAGATCGGGGGCGGGAAGGTCGAGATCGTCGACTCGCGGACCGCGACCGCCGGGCTCGGCATGCTCGCGCTCGACGCCGCGCGCCGCGCCTCGGCCGGCGAGGATGCGGAGACGATCGCCGCGGCGCTGCGTGCGGACGTCCCGAAGGTGCAGCTCTACGCGGCGATCCCATCGCTGACGTACCTCGCGCGCGGAGGACGTATCGGTCATTTGAGCGGCCTCCTCGGCAACGTGCTGAAGATCGTGCCGATCCTCACGCTGGTCGACGGCACGCTCAAGGAACATGCGAAGGTGCGGACGTTCCAGCGCGCGGTCGACCAGATCGTCGAGATCGCCACGAGCAGGCTCGCCGGGACGCACGGCGCGCGCGTCGCCATCATACACAGCATGTCGCCGGATCTGGCGAACAGCGTCTCCGACCGGCTGGTTTCGATCGCGGACCTCGGATCGATATACATCTGCTCGCTCGGACCGACGGTCGGCACGCACGCCGGGCCCGGAGCGGTCGGCGCGATATTCATCGTGTGAGCTTGACTTGAGCGCCGATCGATACGCCGCCGCCTCTGACGACACGGCGGGTTGTTACGTCCACCTCCCGTTTTGCGATCGCATCTGCCCGTATTGCGACTTCGCAGTCGTGCGTCACGTCAAGGCGCGCGTCGACCGCTATATGTCGGCGCTTGCCCGCGAGATCGAAACAAGTCCGTTGCCGCACAAGCCGGTGCGGACGATCTTCTTCGGCGGTGGAACGCCGAGCGCGCTCGAGGCGAGTCGTCTGGAGCGACTGCTCGCCCAGCTCTTCGAGCGTTTCGGAGTCGCGCCGGGTTCGATCGAGTGCTCGCTCGAGGCGAACCCGAGCCGGAACGTCGACGATCTTCCGCTGTGGCGGCGCGCGGGAGTCACGAGGATCTCGATCGGCGTCCAGTCGCTCGACGACGGCGAGCTTCATCGGCTCGGCCGCGATCACTCGGCTTCGCAAGCAGAGGTTTTCGCGCGCGCGGCGCGCCGCTCCGGATTCGACAGCGTCTCCGTCGATCTCATCGCCGGCGCACCGGGCCAGACACTCGGGTCGTTCACGACGACGTTGGACCGCGCGCTATCACTCGAGCCGGATCACGTCTCCGTCTACGGATTGACGATCGAACCATCGACGCCGTACGCCGCGTGGCATTCGAGGGAGCCGGCCGCGTTTCCCGACGACGATGCCGTCGCCGATATGCTCATCGAAGCCGACGAGCGTCTCTCGTCTGCCGGATTCGAACACTACGAGCTGTCGAACTTCGCTCGCCCCGGACATCGCTGCGAGCACAACGTCGGCTACTGGCGCCAGCGCGATTGCATCGCGTATGGTATGTCCGCGGCGGGCTACGATAGCGGCGAGCGCTACCGCAACGAGCGCGATTTCGACGCGTATTGCGCGGCGATAGAGACGGGTTCATCGCCGCGCGCCGACGTAGAACGCCTCGATCGAGGGCGCAGGATCGGTGAGGCGGCGATGCTCGCGCTGCGAACGGCGGACGGCATCTCCGATGCGGACTTCCGCAAACGCTTCGAAATCGATATATCTGTCGCGTTCGCTGCCGCGATAAAAAAATGCTCGGCAAGGGGGCTTCTCGAAGCAGACGGGTATGGGGCGAGGCTGACCGCCACGGGTCGCTTGCTCGCCAACGACGTCTGCGCGGAGTTCCTGGTCCCGCAGATCGACGAACAGTCCGAACGACCTTCGAAGGGAGTGCCGATCGCTTGAGCGGCCTTGCGCGCGTCACTATCGCCGTCCTCGCCGGGCTCATCGGCTGGATGATAGCGCGTTTCGTGGCGCACCTCACCCCGAGCGAAGACGACCTTATCGAATGGGGCGGTGCGCTCGCGCTCGCGGTGATCGCGTTTTTTGTCGGTCCGCAGATCGGCCGCGTCCTCGACCGCGCTGCGTCGGTCGTCGAGCACAGTCTCGGCGGCATGTCGGCGCCCGAGGCATTGTCCGGCGCGATCGGGCTGCTTGTCGGGCTCATCATCGCATACTCGGTGCGCGGCGCGTATCTAGACCTCCACATGTTCGAACGCTACGGTCCGGAGCCGTTCTACGCGCTCTGGCTGCCGATCGTCGCGTTCTTCGCATTTCTCGGCTT
>JANWLL010000145.1 GCA_025450855.1 Vulcanimicrobiia bacterium | reverse complement strand
GCGGTCGAGCTAAAGCACGACCGCTATCAGCGCCTAATGCTTGAGGTCGTTGTCGCCGGGCTCGTAGAACTTGCGGCCCGCGATGTCGTCGGGGAGATGCTGTTGTTCGACGTGCGAGCCTTTGAAGTCATGGGCGTACTTGTAGTTCTCGCCGTACCCGAGGCGACGCATGAGACCGGTCACCGCATTTCGCAGGTGCAGGGGTACTGGCAACGTGCCCGTTTGTTCGATCGATGCTGAGGCGGCTGAGTATGCGCGCAGGGTCGAGTTGCTTTTCGGCGCGAGCGCGAGGTAGAGGGTCGCCTCGGCGAGCGGGAACATCGCCTCCGGCATGCCGATCGTGTGGGCGGCGGTATGCGCCGCTACGGCGACGGACATCGCGCGTGGATCGGCGAGACCGACGTCCTCGGAGGCCGATATGACGAGACGTCGCGCGACGAACATCGGATCCTCGCCGGCTTCGAGCATGCGCGCGAGCCAGTAGATCGCGGCGTCTGCATCGCTGCCGCGGATCGACTTGATGAAGGCGGAGACGACGTCGTAGTGCTCGTCGCCGGCACGGTCGTAGCGCAGCGCGCGGCGCTGCATCGCTTCTTCGACATCGCGCCGATCGATCCGCGCAGGGGTCGCTCGCGCGCTCGCGATCTCCGTCGCGAGCTCGAGCGTGTTCAACGCGACCCGCGCGTCGCCGTCGGCGAGCGCGATGAGGCTCGATCGCGCGTCAGGGTCGAGCGTCGCGGCGCCGGCAAGGCCACGCTCTTCGTCGACGAGCGCACGGTCGACGACAAGGCCAAGGTCGCTCTCGCTCAACGCTTCGAGCACATACGTGCGGCTGCGCGAGAGCAGCGCGCTATTCACCTCGAACGACGGGTTTTCGGTCGTCGCGCCGATGAGCGTCACGTCGCCGCGCTCGACGTGCGGCAGCACGGCGTCTTGCTGCCCCTTGTTGAAGCGATGGATCTCGTCGATGAAGAGGATCGTGTGGCGCCCGCCGTTGCGGCGCGCGAGCGACGCGTCGGAGATGGCGCGCCGCAGGTCGGCGACGCCGGCCGTCACGGCGGAAAGCGCGACGAATCGCGCTTTCGCGGTTCGGGCGATCAAGCGCGCGAGCGTCGTCTTGCCGCTTCCCGGCGGGCCCCAGAGGATCATCGAGGGGACCTTGCCCGTCTCGATCGCGGCGCGCAGGCCGGCTCCCTCGCCGACGATATGGCGCTGGCCGACGAACTCGTCGAGCGTCCGCGGCCGCATCCGCGCGGCGAGCGGCGCGTCCGGCGGCAGCGCGTCGATGGCGTCCGGCCGTTCGACCGGCCCGAACAGCGACGGTTTATCGTCCATACGGCGGACTTCGCCGCGCGAAGAAGTCATCTTGCAGCTGTCGAATCAGCGTCGCATGACGCGCATCTATCTCGATAACGCGGCGACGACCGCCGTTCGCCCCGAAGCGCTCGATGCGATGCTTCCCTTCCTCAGGCAGAGCTACGCGAATCCCTCGAGCCCGCATTCGAGCGGGCAGGCGGTCCGCCGCGCGATCGATCAGGCACGCGAGCAGACCGCCGCGGCGCTCGGCGCCAAACCGGCGGAGATCGTGTTCACCGGCGGCGGGTCGGAAGCCGACAACCTCGCGATCTTCGGCATCATGGATGCGCGCGCGGAAAAGGGCCGTGGCTTCATCACCTGCGCCATCGAGCACCACGCCGTGCTCCACGCGGCGGATGCGCTGCGGCGGCGCGGCGACGACGTAACGGTCCTGCCCGTCGACGCCGAGGGTAAGGTCGATCCGCAGACGCTGCGCGACGCGCTCGACGACAAGACCGTGCTCGTCAGCATCATGCATGCGAATAACGAAGTCGGCACGATCCAAGACGTGCGCGAGCTCGCATCGATCGCGCACGAGCGCGGCGCGCTTTTCCATACCGACGCGATCCAAACCGCGGGTCATGTGAAGGTCGACGTCAGCGATCTCGGCATCGACGCCCTCTCGCTCTCCGCGCACAAATTCGAGGGACCGAAAGGCGTCGGTGCGCTCTACGTCAAGCGCGGCACGCGCGTGCGGCCTCGCGTCGTCGGCGGCGGACAAGAGTTCGGCAAGCGGGCCGGCACCGAGAACGTCGCGGGCATCGTCGCGCTCGCGACGGCGTTTGAGCTCGCGGTGCGTGAGATAGATGTCGAAGCGCCGAGAATTGCTGCGCTCCGCGATCGTTTCGTCGACGCGATATGCGGGAAGATCGATGAGACGGCACTCAACGGCTCGCGCGGGACTCGTCTGCCGAACAACGCGAGCATCCGCTTCGACGGCACCGATGCGAGCGGCGTCATGATCGCGCTCGACCTCGCCGGCGTCGAAGTATCGACTGGAAGCGCATGTACATCAGGTTCGCTCGAGCCGTCGCACGTCCTGACCGCGATCGGATTGCCCGCGGAAAAAGCGCGCGGCACCGTGCGGTTCTCGCTCGGGCGGACGTCGACGGATGCCGAGATCGATGCAGTGATCGGCGTGCTGCCGGCGATCGTCGAGAAGTTGCGCGGCGTCGCTGCATCGACATTCGCGCAGCCGTTGACGGTACGCTGAAGGAAGGCTCCCGCTTTCTCACCACAGAAGGAGCCTTGTCCCTCGGTGCGACGAGGACGAGGAGGCCAGGCAAGCCGTGAGCTCACAAGATTTCCTGTGGATCGCGATCGGCGTCGCATCGCTGGCGGCCGCAGGCGGCATCGCGTTCGCGTGCATCAGGCTCGGCCTCACCCTTCGGCGGCTCGAGACGACGCTCGACGGCGTCGACCGCCAACTCGCCGGCGCCGAACAGCCGCTCCAGAAGACGCTCGCACATGTGAGCGGCGTGGCCGAAAGCATCGAAGACATCGTCGGGAAGTTGGATAAGGTCGCAAATGCGGCGACCGCCGCCGCCGGCGCGGTAGCGAAAACGGCCGATGCCGCGCAAGCCGCCGTCACCCCGACGCTCGCGAACCTCGTGAGCGTCGTCACCGGGGTGTCGCAAGGAGCCAAGACGTTTTTCCGATCTCGCGGACGCAACGGTTCGCAGGACGAGGGCTAGGAGGGCTACCAGTGGATAAAGGCGACCGTGATTCAGGGTTTGGGTTTTTCTCGGGACTGGTGATCGGCGGCCTCGTCGGAGCGGTGCTCGCGATCGTCCTCGCCCCGGGTACCGGCGAAGAGACGCGCGACTACATCCGCGGCCGGGCACACGAGGCGAAGAACCGTGCGGTCGATCTCGCGTACGACGTCCGCGATCGCGCGGCGACCGTGGCCGATGATCTCCGCGCGCAGGCCGACCAGCTGTCGCAGATGGGGCGCGAAGCGTACGACAGCATGCGGTCGAAGATGAACGACGCAGTCGACGCCGGACGTCAAGCCGCGCAATCGAAGATCGACGACATGCGAGAGCAGTAGGCGGTGGATATCAAAGTCGACGTACGGCAGACGGATGGCGCGAGCGGCGTGAGCGTCGTCGATCTCAACGGCGAGATCGACGTCTACACGTCGCCGAAGGTCAAAGAGACGATCACCGACCTCATCGATAAAGGCCACTATTCGCTCGTCATCAACCTCGAGAACGTGCGCTATATAGACTCGACCGGGCTCGGCGTCCTCATCGGCGGACTCAAGCGCGTCCGCGAGCACAGCGGCACCGTGCATCTCGTGTGCACGAACCCGCAGATAAAGAAGATCTTCGACATCACCGGCCTCGCGAAGATCTTCGGCATCTTCGACTCGGAGCAAGCGGCGTGCGCCAGCCTCTGAGCCCGCAGAGCGGGGCGAACAAATCGCGCCGCGTCGAGCTGCACATCCCCGCCGAGCCGGAGTGGGTCGGCGTCGCGCGTCTCACCGCGGCCGGCATCGCGAGCCGGCTCGATTTCTCGATCGAGGATCTCGAAGACCTCAAGCTCGCCGTCGCCGAGGCCTGCAATTGCTGCATCCAAAACGGCGGTGACGGCGACCTCAGCATGGCGTGCGAACTTCAAAGCGATCACATCGCGATCGCAGTCGAGCGTCGCGGCGCGCTGGCGAAGCCCGGCGCGCGGCAGCCCGCTTCGGGCGACGACGCGGAGCTAGGAGGGCTCGGCGTGTTCCTCATCCGTGCGCTCATGGACGACGTCGTGTACTCGTCCGACCAGACCGGGACCAGACTAACACTCATCAAACGCCTCGGGAAGTGAACCTCTCGATGTCCTCACGGGTGCGGACGGACGGAGCGGAAGAGCGGTTCGACCGGGATCAGACGCGGGAATGGTTCGCCCAGTACGCCGCTTCACGCGACCCGGAGATCCGCGAAGAACTCGTCGTGGCGCACCTCAACCTCGTGCGCTACCTCGCCGTCCGCTTCGCCAATCGCGGCGAGTCGATCGACGACCTCATCCAGGTCGGCACGGTCGGCCTCATCAAGGCGATCGATCGCTTCGACAACGAACGCGGCGTCGAGTTCACGACGTACGCCACGCCGACGATCATCGGCGAGATCAAGCGTCACTTCCGCGACAAGGGCTGGTCGGTGAAGGTGCCGCGCCGTCTTCAGGAGCTCAACCTCGCCGTCAATCGCGCCGTCGAGACGCTTGCGCTCGAACTGGGGAGATCCGTGACCGTCTCCGATCTCGCCGCGCGTCTCGAGGCGAGCGTCGAAGATATCATCGAGAGCCAGGAACTCGGTCAGGCGTACAACGTCCTTTCGCTCGACACCGAACTCGCCGCCGAAGGCGAGGCGCGCTCGGCGACGCTTCTCGACTACGTCGGATCGCACGACGAAGCGCTCGAGCTGTTCGAGAACAAGGCGAATCTCGAAGCTGCCATCCACGTGCTCGACCCGCGCGAGCGCGTCATCGTCTACCTGCGCTTCTACGAGAGCCTCTCGCAGACCGAGATCGCGAAACGTCTCGACGTGTCGCAGATGCACGTGTCGCGCCTGCAAGCGCGCGCGCTCGCGAAGCTCAAGCAATCCCTCAAGGTCGACGAGGGGTAGAAAGCAGAACCCCCGGGCGCCATGACTTCAGCGGAGCTGCGGCGGTCTTTCGTCGACTTTTTCGTCGGCAAGGGCCACAAGCAACTGCCAGGCGCGAGCCTCATACCGGATGCGATGTCGACGACGCTGTTCACGATCGCCGGCATGGAGCCGTTCGTGCCCGTGTTTTTAGGCGAGGAACCCGCACCGAGCTCTCGCGTCGTCACCGTCCAGCGATGCCTGCGCGTCGCCGGCGGCAAGAACGACATCGAGAACGTCGGACGCAGCGGGCGTCACGGCACGTTCCTCGAGATGCTCGGCAATTTCTCGTTCGGCGACTACTACAAACGCGAAGCGATCGCGTTCGCGTGGGAGTACCTGACGAAAACGCTCGCACTTCCTGCGGAGCGGCTCTACGCGACGGTCTACGTCGACGACGACGAGGCCGCTGAGATCTGGCGGTGCGACATCGGGCTGGCACCCGAGCGCATCTCGCGCCTGCGCGAGGACAATTTCTGGGATATGGGTCCGACCGGTCCGTGCGGTCCTTGCTCCGAAATATTCTACGACCTCGGGCCTCACGTCGGGTGCGGGAAGACGACGTGCGGCGTCGGCTGCCCGGATTGCGATCGCTACGTCGAGTTCTGGAACCTCGTCTTCCAGCAATACGATCGCGACTCGAGCGGTACGCTTCACCCGCTGCCGAAGAAGTGCATCGACACCGGCCTTGGCTTCGAGCGTACCTGCATGATCATCGCCGGCAAGACGTCGATCTTCGACACCGATCTCTATCAGGACATCATCGCGAGCCTGCCGTCCGGAGGTCGAAGCGCGGTCGCCGAGCCCGAACGCGCCGTCCATCGGCGCATCATCGCGGATCACGCACGCGCCGTCGTCAATCTCATCGCCGACGGCGTGACGCCGAGCAATACCGATCGCGGCTACGTGCTCCGCTTCCTCATCCGCCGCGCCGTCCGCAGCGGCAAAGTCTTGGGCTATCCGAGCGCATTTCTCGCCGGCATAGTACCCGCGGTCGCGAAGTCGCTCGCGAGCGGCTATCCTGAGATCGCCGCCGCGTCGACCGGGATCGCGGTGAAGGTGCGCCTCGAAGAGTCGCTTTTCGAGGCGACCATCCAGCGCGGTCAAGCGATCTTAGCCGAGAAGATCGAGCAGCTGAAAGGCTCGCATACCGCAGTGCCCGGCTCGGTCGTCTTCCTGCTGCACGACACGTACGGTTTTCCGCCCGAACTCACTGCCGAGATCGCTCGCGAAGCGGGCCTCGAGACCGACATGGCGGGCTATCGCGATGAGATGCGCGCGCAGCGCGAGCGCGCGCGGCAAGACGCGATGAGCAAGCGCGCCGAAGTCCGCGTCGACGCGGGCTCTTCCGGCGACGTCGCGCCGTCGGTCTTCGTCGGCTACGAGACGCTCGAGGCGCACGCGACCGTGTTGTGGCTTGGCGATGCGCGCGGCACCGCGGTCGACTCGCTCGACGCCGGCGTCGAAGGTCTCGTCGTCCTCGACCGCACGCCGTTCTACGCCGAGCGCGGCGGCCAGATGGGCGATCGCGGCGTCTTCGCGACGCCGGAGGCGACATTCGACGTGCAGGACGCGCGCTACGAGGACAAATCGCATCGGCGCGTCGTGCACGCCGGCAAGATGCGAGCGGGCTCCCTCAAGACGGGCGACCGCGTCGACGCGATGGTCGACCCGGCGTGGCGGCGCGAGATCAGGCGCCACCATTCCGTGACGCATCTCTTGCAACGCGCGCTTAAGGACGTCGCCGGCGAGGGCGTCGCGCAGCGCGGGAGCGCGGTCTTCGCAGACCGCACGCGCTTCGATTTCGACTCACCAGTCGGACAGCTCGCGAAAGAACAGCGGACGGAGGTCGCGTCGCGCGTCAACGATCTCATCCGAAGCGATCATCACGTCGAAGTCGAGGAGATGCCGTTCGCGGAAGCCGTCGCGCGTGGTGTCGTCTATATGAAGGGCGAGCGCTACGGCGATATCGTCCGCGTCGTCCGCTTCGGGCCGAGCGTCGAGCTGTGCGGCGGCACGCACGTGGGATCGACCGGCGAGATCGGCCATTTCATCCTCTTGTCAGAATCGGCGATCGGAGCCGGCATCCGTCGCGTCGAGGGCCTCGCGTCCGAATCGGCCGATGCATACGACGCGCGCATCCGCGACGCGGCGGAAGAAGCCGGTTCGGTGCTGACGGCGACGATCGAGCAGCTGCCTGAAGCGGTCGCAAGGCTCGCGCGCGAACGGCGCGAGCTCGAGAAGAAGCTTGCCGCCCTTCAAAGTCAGATCACTGCCGGCAGAGCCGGCGAATACATCGCCGGCGCACAGGACGCGGACGGGGTCGGATACATCGCACTGCGCACGCGCGGCGACGAAGGCGTCGACGGTCGCGAGCTTGCGAATTCGATCCGCTCGAAGTGGCCGAGCGGCGTCATCGTCGTCGCTTCAGCGATCGACGGCAAGGCTTCGCTCGTCGTCAGCTCGAGCGACGACGTCGCCGGTAAGGGCGCGACGGCGAAATCCATCTTCGCGGCGCTCGCTTCCCACATCGACGGCAAAGGCGGCGGCACCGCGACGCTCGCCCAGGGCGGCGGGCGAAACGCCGAAGGGATCGGCGCCGCGCTCGACTCCGTACCGGCCGCTATTCGTAAGGCGCTCCGTGGCTGACGTCCGGCGCCGCAGCCTGGGAGCAGCGCTCGCCATCGCAGCGATCGTCGCATCGATCGCGCCCGCCGTTGGCGCTCCCGACCAGAGGTCCCCGGCGCCGCTGCCGTCCGCAAGCGGCCTCGGTGCGACGCGTCCGATCGAGCGCTACCGCGCCGCGCTCGCGGCGCTGCCGCCGCTGAAGGACATGGTGTTCCAATACAGCGAGAGTCGAACGGGCCCGACGCGGACGCTCGTCGAGCTTCATCGCGTCTATCGCCGCGTCGACGGCGCCGAGCGCAACGAGACGATCGCCGTCAATGGTGCAACAGTCGTCCCAGCGATCGTGCACTATTCGACGAGACCGGTCTGGCCGTACGATGTCCGCGCGTTCGCGGTGAGCTCCGACGAATACGACCTCATGCCGATCGGGCCGAGGCTCGTCAACGGCAAACGCGCCTACGGGGTCTCCGCCGTACGGACGACGACGGGCGACTTCTCAGTCACCGCCGTCTTCCTCGACGAGACTGCGTGGTTGCCGCTTCGAGAGACGTACTCGGTCACCGGCAGCGGGTGCACGGGCACGGGCTCGATCGACTTCGGCCGAGCG
>JANWLL010000144.1 GCA_025450855.1 Vulcanimicrobiia bacterium | reverse complement strand
GCGCGCCGACGATGCCCGCGTCTGCGAGCAGTTTGAGTTGGAGGTCGAGCGTGCGCTCTTCGCCGGGCTCGCCTTTTTGCGCGAAGCGCGGCGCCTGGCGCGTCGAGGTCGCGAAATGCTGATTGCCGAGACCGCCGCGACCGCCGCGCACGATGCAGACGCGCGCGCCCGCAACGTCGAGATCGGCGACAAGCTCGTCGCTCGAGAACACGAGCGTGCCGCACGGCACCGGGATGTCGATGTCGACGCCGTCCTTGCCGTGGCAGTTCGCGGAAGCGCCGTTCTCGCCGCGGCCCGCATCGAAGCTGCGCTTGTGCCGGAATTCTATGAGCGTCGCGAGCTGCGGATCCGCGACGAGGTAGATCGAGCCGCCGCGTCCGCCGTCGCCTCCGCTCGGGCCGCCGCGGGGGACGTACTTCTCGCGCCGGAACGCGACGACGCCGTCGCCGCCGCCACCGGCACGGACTACTATGGAAGCTTCGTCGACGAACATGTCGGTCGCGCTCTTAGGCGCACGAAAAGACCCGCACGGTCATGCGGGCCCGCCGGATCTGACCTAGCTTAAGGGCGTCGCCGGTCACGCCTCGACTGGCGCGGGCTCGATCGCGACGACCTGCTTGTCCTTGCCGCGGCGCGCGAACTTGACCGTGCCGCCGACCATCGCGAACAGCGTGTTGTCTTTGCCCATGCCGACGTTGGTGCCCGGGAAGAACCGCGTGCCGCGCTGGCGCAGGATGATGTTTCCGGCCGCGACGGTCTCGCCGCCGAACTTCTTGAGGCCCAGCCGCTTCGCGTTCGAGTCCCGGCCGTTGCGCGACGAGCCGAGGCCCTTCTTGTGGGCGAAGCGCTGAAGATCGATTCTCATAAGGAAGGACACGATTGTGTTAACCCCGAGTCTGTGAGATGCGGGACGCGCTTGAGCGTATCCGCCGATCGTAAAACGCCAACCGAGTATAGCAAAAGCCGGGACTCAGCGTCAATTGACGTAGCGGTTTGCCCACACCCCGCCCCGCCGGTCGATCGGGTGAAATCGTGCGAATAGCGGGCCTCACAGCCCCTTGCACTGCGTCTTACTTTGTGATACAAAGTAAGCAGGCATTAACTTTGTGAGGCAAAGTAACCGATGGCAGCGCGTCTCGTATGCATAACGGCGATCCTCATCGTCGCATGGATGTCGTGGGGCGTTCTAGCCCAGGTGCTCGACAGCCGCACCCATCAAGCCGATTCCGAACAGCAAGCAGACCTCGGCGCGCTGTGGGGTCCCGAGCAGACGCAAAGCGCCCCGACCTTCACAGCGGACGAGGGCAAACGCCTGGAAGCGGTGTCGATCGACGCTACCGACATCAGCACGGACTTGCAGCTCGAGCAGCGCCCGAAAGGGCTGCTTTGGCATAATACCTATCAAGTCGGTTTCTCGGGCGATTACTCGGTCGTGGCTCCCGCGTCTGCCAAGAGCATGATGCTCGCGTTCCCATTCCCTTCGCCCAATGCGATCTACGATGATGTCCGCGTTATCGTCGATGGTCGCCCGGCATCATTCACGACGACCACGGCGGCTGTCACGGCGGCGATTCCTGTTCGAGGCGATCAGCCCGTGAAGGTGACGGTCGCTTACCGGTCGCGAGGCATCGGAAAGTGGGCATATCAATTCGGCGCGGGGATTGACGCGATCAAGAATTTCTCGCTGACGATGACGACCGACTTCGGCGGGTTCGATTTCCCTCCGCAGTCGCTCGCCCCCACGCAAGAGACGAAGACGGCCGACGGGTGGCGCCTGACCTGGCAATACCAGGATCTCGTCTCGGGATGGGGCATCGGCATGCGGATGCCCGAGCCGTTGCAGCCGGGGCCGGTCGCAGAACGGCTCTCGGGGTGGGCGCCGCTCTCACTCCTGTTCTACTTCTTCGTGCTGATGATCTTGTGCACGACCAAGCGCATCGATCTCCATCCGATGCATTACTTCTTCCTCGCGGCGTCGTTCTTCGCGTTCCACCTGCTCTTCGCGTACACGGTTGACCGGATACCGCTCGGATGGGCATTCGCGCTCTGCGCGGCCGTTTCGATGTTCCTGACGATCACCTACCTACGGATCGTCGTCGGCATGCGGTTCGCCGCGGTCGACGCCGGGCTCGCCCAATTCTTCTATCTCGTGCTGTTCTCGCTGGCGCTGTTCAACCCGGGCTACAGCGGCCTCGCGATCACGATCGGCTGCATCATCACGCTCTTCGCGACGATGCAGATGACGGCGCGGATCGACTGGAACCAGGTGTTCGCGAACGGGCCACGGGTGGTGCGAGCCGAAGCTAGGGCTAGCGTGGAACCGTCGACCTAGACGCTTACGCTTGGAACGACCTCAGCCGCCACGGTTAAGAAGAAGAGCGACCTTCGGCTATCCACGCGCGTTTACGATTTGTTCAGGTAGTGCTACTATCATGGCAGCCATGAATCGAGTCGCTCTCGCCCTTGCGTCGGTGCTGACCCTCTCCGGTGCTGCGCCGCCGGCATCGGCCTTAGCGCTCCCGCCTGCGCCGAAACATATCGTCGTCGTCTTCGAGGAAAACCGGGACTACGACACGATCGTCAACGATAAGCGCCTTGCGGTGATGCAGTCGCTTCTCGAGCGCGGCACGCTCTTCACCGATTCGCATGCCGTCGCGCATCCGAGCCTGCCCAACTACTTCGCCATCTTCACCGGTCAGACGAACACCGACGGCGATCATTGTTCCGACAGTCCCGACGCGGTCGGCGATCTACCCGTCAACGCGGGGCTCGAGGCGCTCATGCCGACGATCGCGAGCGAACTCATCGCCGCGCATCACACGTTCGTCGGCTATTCCGAAGGACTTCCGAAAGCCGGATACGTCAGATGCTTCGGTCGCGGCGGACCGATCTTCGGCGCCTACTACAAGCGCCACTCGCCGTGGGCGTTCTTCACGAAAGCCGGCCACCCGAGCCGGATCGTCGCCGACACGCACGGCTATCTGCTGGACGACGGCCTTAATCAACCGTTCTCGGCGTTTCCGAATCCGGATCACTACGCCGACCTCCCGACCCTGGCGATGGTGACGCCGAATGTGAGCGACGACATGCACGGCACGGGCCTCGGGGGGAGCTCGGAGCGCCTTGCCCTGGACGCCGACCAGTGGCTTGGCATCAACATCCTACCGCTCGTCGACTGGGCATCCGACCCGAAGAACTCGACGCTCGTCATCATAACCTGGGATGAGGGCGGGCATCACGCGCATGGCGATACGAACCACATCCCGACGCTTTTCTTCGGCGCGATGACCAAGCAAGGCGTCGACGCCGAGCACATCACGCACTACGACGTGCTCGCGACGATCGAACGATTCTTCGGCTTGCCGCCGATGACGAGCAACGATAAGGCGGCGGCGACGATCGCGGACTGCTGGCGTTGAAAATAGCGAAAAACACTAGAAAAAGACGACAAAATAGGGGCGCTGCACACCAGCGCCCCCTTCATTTTCACCGTTGACGAAATAACCTTAGCGGTTACTTCTTTTTCTTTGCGGTCTTCTTCGCTGTCTTCTTCTTCGCGGCCATGATGTGAACGTCACCTCCCCACTTGTTTTCCGGGGCGCACGGGGCGTTACTGGACGCCTCTTTTTTTCTTCCCGGTCGTTTGCGGAGGTCCGCCGGGTTTCGCGCGCTTCCGGAGAGTATGGAGACTCCGAAAGGTCTACGAGCGGGAACCTTCTTTCCGTGAAGGATTCCCCCTTCTCCAATCATCGGCCGCCGTTTTTCAAACTTGAGCGCCATCATCAGCTCGATCGATGGTGCGCGTCGACAGCGGAGTCGCGATGCGACGCATCGATCGCGCATGACGATGCGGTTCGACGACGTCAACGCGGCAGGAACCGCGCGCCGACAAACCTGATTACGAAGCATCATGCAGGCCCCCAGGCGCGTCGTCGTGACAGGACTCGGCGCCGTCACCCCGCTCGGCATCACCGTCGAAGAGTTCTGGTCCAATGTCGCGGCTGGACGCAGCGGCGTGGGTCCGATCACGCTTTTCGACGCGAGCCCGCTGCCGACGAGATTCGCGGCCGAAGTGAAGGGTTTCGAGCCGACGGCGTTCATCAACAAAAAAGACGCCCGCAAAATGGATCGCTTCACGCAGTTCGCTTTCGTCGCGGCACAACAGGCGCTCGCCGATTCGAAGCTCGAGATCACCGACGCGAACCGCGACGACATCGGCTGCATCATGGGGTCGGGGATCGGCGGCATCATCACGCTCGAATCGCAGCATAAAGTGCTGCTCGAACAAGGTTCCGACAGGCTGTCGCCGTTTTTCATCCCGATGATGATCGGGAACATGGCCCCGGGCATGATATCGATCGCGCTCAATATCCACGGGCCGACGATGACGACCGTGTCCGCGTGCGCGTCGTCGAACAACGCCATCGGCGACGCGTTCCGAGCCGTGCAATCGGGCGAAGCCGAAGCGATGATCTGCGGCGGCTCGGAAGCGCCTATCAGTCCGATCGCGGTCGGCGGCTTCTGCGCGATGCGCGCGCTTTCGACCCGCAACGACGATCCGGCGACGGCTAGCCGCCCGTTCGACGCCGAGCGCGACGGCTTCGTCATCTGCGAAGGCGGCGGCGCGCTCGTCCTCGAGGAGCGGACCGCGGCGATGAAGCGCGGAGCGCAGGTCTACGCGGAGATGATCGGCTACGGCCAATCATCCGACGCCTACCATATGGTAGCGCCCGATCCGGACGCGCGCGGCGTCAAGCTCGCCATGATCCGCGGTCTGCGCGACGCCGGCGTCAAGCCCGAAGACGTCGGCTACATCAACGCGCACGCGACGTCGACCGGACTCGGCGATGCGTCGGAGACGCAGGCGATCAAAGCCGTCTTCGGCGAGGGCGCGAAAAAGCTCCCGGTGAGCGCGAACAAGTCGATGTTCGGTCATGCGCTCGGGGCTGCCGGTGCGCTCGAAGGCATCTGCACCGTCCTCACGCTTCAACGCGGCATCATACCCCCGACGATCAACTATCACACGTTCGACCCCCAATGCGACCTCGATTGCGTCCCGAACCTCGCGCGCAAGGCCGATGTCGACGTGGCGATCTCGAACTCGTTCGGCTTCGGCGGCCACAACGCCGTGCTCGTCTTCAAACGACACGTTGACGCATAATCTTTCGCGGCGAAGGGTGCTACGATCGTTCGGCAAGCGTGCCGGGCTGCGCGAAGCGGCCAAAGGCGCCTGCGAACTGCTCGACGTCGCGCTCACACACGACTCGTTCGCGCACGAACGCTCCCGGCCCGGTGCGGCGGCGATCTCGAACGAGCGGCTTGAATTCCTCGGTGACGCCGTGCTCGGACACGTCGTCGCGCGCGATCTCTACGAACGCTTTCCAAGCGAACCGGAGGGCTCGCTCTCGCGCCGGCGTGCGTCGCTCGTGTCGCGCGAAGCGCTTGCGCAAACCGCGCGCAGGCTTGACGTCGGCCCGCTGCTCTTGCTTGGAAAGGGCGAGGCGGCTGCGGGCGGCGAACGGCGGCCGAGGGTCCTCGCTGCGGTCTTCGAAGCGCTCGTCGGCGCCGTCTATCTCAGCGAAGGATTCGTCGCGGCCGAGGCTTTCGTAGCGCGCGAGCATCTGGCGTACGCAGATACGCCGGATGGATCGGACCCGAAGACGGAGCTGCAAGAGTACGCGCAGGCGCGCTTCAAGCGCGCGCCCCTGTACGCGGTGACCGGTGAAGCCGGACCCGCGCACGCGAAAGCGTTCACCGTCGAGGTCGCGGTCGGCGGCAAGGTGATGGGAACCGGCACGGGAGCGACGAAGAAACAGGCGCAAGCGCGAGCCGCGGCGCAGGCGTTGAGCACGATCCCCAAGCGGACCCAGCGGCGACGGGGAACCGAGCCATCAACCTTGAGGGGATAGATCAGCAGCGGATAGCTCGATGAGTCTCGAGCTGATAAGCGCGCTCGCCTCGGTCGGAACCTTTGTCGTGATCGCCGCGAGCGCGCTCGCGGCCATCATTCAGTTGCGTCACTTGCGCAGCAGCAATCAGATCAGTGCGATCAACGGGATCCAGGAACTTTTCGAATCAAACGAATTCCGGTGTGCGCGGCGCTTCATCCAAGATGAGCTGCCTCGTCTCGCGAAGGAGCCGCAGTTCGCGGCGCGGGTCGAGCACAGAATCATGGACGACGGGCTTTCGAGTCTCAATATCATCGGCAACATCTATGAGAACCTAGGAGCATTTTGCAAGTACGGCCTCATCGACAAAGAGATCGCCTGCGATCTCTTCTCAGGGCCGATCCTCTCGAGTTGGACAGGGATGATGCCCATCATCGCGCTCAGGCGGCGCTCGTTGGACGCACCGGCGTTGTTAGAAAATTTCGAGTACCTCGCGGTACTGTGCGAAGACTTCGAGGCGCGTCACCCTGACGGTGCGTATCCGCGAGGCGCGCGACGCATGCACGTTGAGGTGGCGAGAACGACCGAGCCAGTCGATCGGGTGGGACGATGAATGAGCGCCGCGCGGCGAGCGCGAACCCTCACGGCGTAAGGCGCCGGTACAGTTGGCGGACACCGGCGGACGGTTGGCTTACCTGTACCTAAAGAGCATCGATCTCTTCGGCTTCAAGACGTTCGCCGAGCGGACGCGCCTGGTCTTCGAACCCGGCATCGCGGCGATCGTCGGACCCAACGGCTCGGGCAAATCGAACTTCGTCGACGCCGCGCGCTGGGTGCTCGGAGAGCAGAGCGCCAAGCAGCTGCGCGGTGCCCGCATGGACGAGGTCATCTTCGCGGGCAACACGCACCGCCGGCCGCTCGGCATGGCCGAGGTGACGCTCACCTTCGACAACGCCGACGGCACGCTGCCGATGCCGTTCGCAGAGATCTCGGTCACGCGCCGCTGCTACCGGACGGGCGAGAGCGAGTACTTCCTCAACCGCACCCAGGTCAGGCTGCGCGACATCATGGACCTGCTGCTCGGCACCGGCCTCGGCCCGGACGCGTCGGCGATCGTCTCGCAAGGTCAGATCGACTCGATCCTCTCGGCGAAGCCGGCCGAGCGGCGCGAGCTTTTCGAAGAGGCTGCGGGCACGAGCAAGTACCAGGCGCGCAAGCGCGAGGCGCAGCGTCGCCTCGACCAGACCGAAGCGAACGCGCTCCGCGTCAACGACGTGCTCGCCGAGATCGAGCAGCAAGTGCCGGCGATCGAATCGCAGGTCCGCCGCGCGAAGCGCTATCGCAAGGCGACGCAGCTGCTCCGCGATCTCGAGATCCTGTCGTACGTCCGCAAGACTGCCGCGCGCCGCGAGGAGCGCGGGAAGCTCACCGACGTCCTCGCTTCCGACGACACGCGCCAAGCCGGCGAGAAGGCGCAACGCGAACGCATCCAGACCGAGCTCAACGAGACGCGCTACGAAGAGTATCAAGCGACGGTCGCGCTCGACGAGCGGACTGCGGCGTACTCGGAGACCGCCGCGCTCGTCCAAACGGCCGCGACCTCGCACGCGGCAGCGCAAGCACGGGCCGAGGATGCGGAACGCCGCTGCCTCGATCATGCGCGCGACGCCAGCGGCGCCGAGCTCGCGGTGCAGACCGCCGGCGAACGGATCGAAACGCTCGTCCGCGAGCTGGCCGCATCGCGCAAACGGCGCGACGACGCGCTCGGCGGCGCAGAACGAGCCGCAGCGGCGGAACGCACGGGCTCGCAAGCGTGGGAAGCTGCGTATTCGGCGCTTCGTGCCGTCGAAGATCGCCGAGCTGCGGCTGCCGCCGACGCCGCGGAAAGCGACACCGCCTCGCACGCCGCGGCGGCTCACTGCGAACGCCTAGTCGAAAACGTCTCGCACCTCGACGGCGAAGCGCGGGCTGCCGACGCGCATCGCGACAGCGTCGCAAGCCGGACGTCGGAGCTGCGCGCGACGACCGAGGAGCTCGCGCGCCGCATCGAAGCGCTCAGCAAGGCAGCGGTCGACGCCGCCGCGCTGCGAGATGCGCGCGGTGCGGACGTCGACAAAGAGCGCTCGTCGGTAGAAGCGGCACGCGCGAAAGTCGTCGAGCTGGGCGCGCGGCTCGCCGCGCACAAGGAGTTCGAGGAAGCGGGCGCCGGGGCGCCGCCGGGCGTTCGCGCCGTCACCGCCGCGCGCGAGTCGTCGCTGCGGGGCGCCATCGGCACGATCGCCGACCTCATCGAAGTCGATGCGGCATACGCGGCGGCGATCGACGTCGCGCTCGGCGCGAAAGCGCACGACGTGTTGACGAAGACGTCGGCGGACGCTCGAGCCGCGATCGACTATCTGAAGAGCAAACGCGCCGGCCGGGCGACGCTGCGGCCGCTCGACCTCGCGCGCCAGCGGCCGCTACCGCTCGCGCCCGACGCGTCGAAAGCGCCCGGGTACGTCGGCAAAGCGATCGATCTCGTCCGCTGCCGCGACGACGTCCGCGACGCGATAGAGCACGCACTCGGCGACGTCGTCATCGTACGCACGCTCCCCGACGCGCTCGCACTCGCGCAAAGCGCGCCCGACACGGCCGTCGTGACGCTCGACGGCGAGATCGTCCGCGGCCCCGCCATCACCGGAGGAACGGGCGACGGCGAAACCGGTCCGCTTGCGCGGCGCGTCTTGGCCGAAGAGCTGCGTCGCGAACGCGACGCCGCCGGCGCTCTCGTCGATGCGGCAGAAAAACGTCTGACCGAGGCGCGAGCCGCGGCGGCGCAGGCTGCCGCGGACGTCGAACGCGCGGCAGCCGCCCGCGTCGACGCCGAGTTGCAGCGCAGGGACGTGCGAAGCGCGCTCGATCACGCCGCTGAAGAGTCAGCCGAGATCGAAGCGCGCCGGAACTCGCTCGCCGACGCGATGGTCAAGGCGAAGGCCGATCTCGATGCCGCGCGAGCCGAGGCCAAGCGCTACGACGAGCGCTCTCGCACCGCGCGAGAAGCGGCCGCGAAACTCGAGTCGGATCGCGCCCGCGCGGCCGGCGAAGCGGATAAACTTCAATCGACGCTCTCCGACCTCCGCGATGCGCACCGCACGTCCGCGGCGGAAGCAGCCGCGCTCGTCGAGCGCGTCGCTCAAGCCGGCGACGACGTCGAGTCGGCGCGCGCCGATCTCGCCGCGAGCAAGATCGCGCAAGAAGAGCGGGCTGCGGCGCTCGAGGGCGCGCGCGCGGAACGCGATTCGATGCGCACAGATGCCGCCGACCTTTCGCGCAAGAAAGTCGAAGCCGAAGGGCAGCTGCAAGAAGTCGAAGCCCAGGTCCAAGCGCTGCGCGGGAAGCGCGACGAGCTCGGCGCTCGGGCGAGGGCGGCCTCGGAAGCAGTCGACGCCGCCCAAGCCCGCGAGCGCGAGCGTTCGCTCGAAGAGCAGACGCATCGCATCCGCCTCGCGGAGATCGATGCGGAGCTGTCGCTCCTCCAAGAGACGTTCGCGCAAAATCCGGCGACCGACGCAGAGTGCACCGCCGTCGGGGAACGGCACAAGAATTTTGAAGGCGAAGCGGATACCGAGATCCGCCGGCTGCGCGACGAAGTCGCGCGCCTCGGCAACGTCAACCTGAATGCGCTCGAAGACCAAGCCGCGCTGCTCGAACGGCGCGAATTCCTCCGCGGCCAGCTCGCGGATCTGCAGAAGGCGCGCGAGAGCATCCTCTCCGTCATCGCCGAGATCGACGCCGAGTCGCTGCGCCGGTTCAACGAGACGTTCGACAAGGTCGCGGTCGCGTTTTCGGAGACGTTCGCACGGCTCTTCACCGGCGGCGTCGGCAAGATCTGGCTCGCCGATTCCCCGGACCCCACGCAAGCGGGGATCGAGATCGCCGTGCAGCCGCCCGGCAAGAAGATGCAAAGCCTCAACCTGCTATCGGGCGGCGAGCGCGCGATGACGGCGGTCGCGCTCATCTTCGCGATCCTGCAAGTGCGGCCGAGCCCGTTCTACATCTTCGACGAGATCGACGCGGCGCTCGACGAGGCGAACATCGGCCGCTTCGGATCGCTGCTGCGCGAGCTCGCCGACCGGGCCCAGACGATCATCATAACGCACAACAAAGCGACGATGACGCTCGCCGACCGCATCTACGGCGTCACGATGGGCGAGCCGGGCATCTCGAACATCCTGTCGCTCGCGCTGGAGCAGGCGAGCGCCTGACGTGCCCGTCTCCGCCGCACTGCTCTCCCTGTCAGACCGGCAGGGCCTCGACAAGCTCGCTGCCGCACTTCGGTCGCGCGGCTTCCGACTCGTCGCGACGAGCGGCACCGCTGCGGCGATCAGAGAGCTCGGCATCGAATGCGAAGAAGTCGGCGATCTCACCGGATTTCCGCCGCTGCTGGGCGGCCGCGTCAAGACGCTCCACCCGAACGTCTTCGCCGGCATCCTCGCGTCGCGCGCAGACGAGTCACACGTCGCGGAGCTCGAGCGCTACGACTTGCCGGCGTTCTCCGTGGTCGCGGTGACGCTCTATCCGTTCGAGCGAGTCGTCGCCGGCGGCGCTGCGGAGGCCGAGGCGGTCGAGAACATCGACATCGGCGGCGTCACCTTGCTGCGCGCCGCGGCGAAGAACTATGCCGACGTCACGGTCCTTTCGGATCCGCGGCAGTACGACGACTTCATGTCCGCGCTCGAGAGCGGCGGGTCGTCGGTCGCCGGGCGGCGCGAGCTTGCCGCCGCCGCTTTCGCGCGCTGCGAAGAATACGATGCGGCGATCGCCCGGTTTTTCGCTCCGTCCGATAGCGCGACGAGCGAGCCGCCGGCGACGCTCCGGTTGTCGCTGCCGCGAGAGCTCGCGCTCCGCTACGGCGAAAATCCGTGGGCGCGAGCGGCGTTCTACCTCGGCGCAGGCGCTCCAGCGCATCCGAAACAGCTGTCGGGCAAGACGCTTTCGTACAACAACCTGCTCGACGTCGACTCATGCCTGCGGCTGCTCGCGCCGGTCGACGAGCCGGGCGGATTTCCGGCGTCGGCTCGCACCCATCGCGCGGTCCAGGCGGCGATCGTCAAGCACACTGTGCCGTGCGGGTATGCCGCGCGCGGGTCGGCGGCCGCAGCGCTCGAGGCGGCGCTCGGCGCGGATCCGATCTCCGCATTCGGCGGCATCGTCGCGTGCTCGGGCCGCATCGACAAGGCAGCTGCGGAACTGCTCCGCGCGCGATTCTTGGAAGTCGTCGCGGCACCGGGTTACGACGACGACGCTCGCGCGCTCTTGGCCACGAAAAAGAACTTGCGCCTGCTCGAGTTCGAACCGCAGCTCCCCGCCGCGCTCCTGCGCGCGCCGAAGATCCGGTCCGCGCTCGGCGGCGTGCTCTTCGAATATCCGGATCCCGATGCGCCGCCCGATGTCTGGAAGGTCGTCACGCGCAGCGCGCCCGAGCAGGCGCGATGGCGCGATCTGCTCTTCGCGTTCGGCGCCGTGCGTCAGATCAAGTCGAATGCGGCGGTCGTCGTCAAGGACGAAGTGACGCTCGGTGTCTGCGGCGGTCAGACGAATCGCGTCGCGGCGGTCGAGCTCGCGTGCAGGCGAGCCGGCGACGCCGTGCGAGGCGCCGTGCTCGCGACGGACGGGTTCTTCCCGTTCGCCGACGGGATAGAGGCGGCGGCCGCGGCGGGCATCGGCGCGGTCGTCGCGCCAAGCGGATCTATCCGCGACTCAGAGGTCATCGCGGCAGCGGAACGTCTCGGCGTGCCGCTCGTGTTCGCGTCGCGGCGGTACTTCTTACACTAGAACAGATTGTGCCGCGGCATCCACACGAGCAAGACGTACGCGAGACCGGCGGTCGCTGCAAGCGCCGCGAACCAAAAGCCAAGCGCGAGCATCTTAGATACTCGCGCGATGTGCTCGAGGTCTGCCTCGAACTCTCGCATCCTCCTTGATTGCGTTACCGCGGGGCGTTTACCGCCGGACATTCGTATCGTGGCCGTAATTATGGCATCAACGAGCGATTTTCACGTCGTCTTCTAGGCCGCGTACTCGCGATTGTTCTAGAACGAACCGGACATCGCCGTCGACGACGCGCTCGCCGACGATTCCATCGACGCGGACCCACGTGCCGGCAGCGACGCGCGAATACTGCGAAAGCCGGACGTCGAATCCGACGTCGACCGCATCTGCGGCGCAGCAGCTGACGACGCGCCGCGACACAGTCGCCAGCTCATCGCTCGACGCAGGTGTCCAGGTTCCGGCGACGGAGATCGCGCTCCCGAGCATAGCGCTCGGCGCAGAATCGAGTCGATCGAGCGCTTCGAAAAGATCGCCGCGCATCGCTGTCGACGCCGGTCGCGTGCTGACCGTACCGGGCGCAGGCGGTGGCGAGGTCGGCAGCATGAGCGCTGCGCACACGCCAGACGCGGCATATGCCATCGCTCGACTCCGCGGCGTCGCGTCGGATGCTCTGCGAAGCGCGCACCATACGAGGAGCGATCCGGTGAGCAGCGTCGCCCACGACGGCATCGAGGTGAGGACTTTGGTCGCGCCGGTCGCTGCGCTCGCGATGGAAGCACCGGCAACGAACGCGACCGCGCGACGCGCGCCGCTCACGTCGCGCACAGAGCGCCGACCGCGCAACCTGCCGCGCCGGCAACAGCCGCGAGCGCGCAGCGGCGCGCGCCGAAAACGCGAGCGAACGTCGCGAGCTGGCGGATGTCGATCGTCTGCGCTGCGAGGACGAACGCGATCTGCGACGGCGATCGATGGACGAGCACGCGCGCGATCACGGCATCCGCCGTCGAGCAGGGCGACATGAGCGCGCCGCCGGCGGCCGCGATCATCGGCGACGACAGCACGGCGTTGTGACCGAAGATCGTCAAAGCGACGGTCGCAAACGACGCGGACACGGCGAGCGCGCCGAGCGCAGACGCGAGGCGACCGCACAACGGTTCCGCGGGCTCATGTCGCCGGTGACACGCACGCCGGTCTTCGGCGCGAGCGCCGCAACGGTCGAAGCTCCACATAGCCGCCGTCAGAGTCGCCGCGGCGACGGCGCCCGCCAGCCGTGCGAGGAGAAGGTGCTCTCCGAGCGCATTGTACGTGGCGAGTAGCGCGGCCGGTCCGGCGGCCGAGCTCCACACGAGCACGAAGCCGGCGAGCGCGGGCGACTCGCGGACGAAGGCCGACGCGTAGCCGGCGCTTGCGCAGTCGCAGCCGGGCGCGACGATCGCGGCAAGCGCCACGATGCGTGCGCAGCGTTGCGGCAGCAGCTCTCTGATGGATGCGAAAATCGCGCCGAGCGTTACGTACGGAAGCGATGCGAGCACGATCGACGACCACCATGCGAAGACCGTGCCGATCCGTCCGGCCGCATCGCGCGCATCGATGTGCGACGCGACCGGCAAAAGCATGCCGGCGATGGCGGGTGCGGCCACGACAAGCGGAAAAGTAGCCGTTCGGAACGTCATTGTGGTCGCGGCCGGGCATAGCCCGGCCTTTTGAAACGGCATTGAAAAACTTTTCGGCCCCGCGCGGAACTTTCGATATCCTCCCCCCGGACTCGAAGCGCTGGCAAGCCCTCGAGCGCCGGATCGACGAGGTCTGTTCCCGCTTCGGCTACGGCGAGATCCGGACGCCGATCTTCGAGAGCACGGACGTCTTCGTGCGCACGCTCGGCGAGACGACCGACGTCGTCGACAAAGAGATGTACACGTTCGAAGACCGGGGTGGACGCAGCATCACCCTGCGGCCTGAGCTGACCGCGCCCGCGGTGCGCGCGGTTCTCGAACACGATCTGCTGCGCACGCCGCCGGTGAAGCTCTACTATCGCGGCGCGTTCTTCCGGTACGAACGTCCGCAAAAGGGGCGCTTCAGGCAAGCGCATCAGTTCGGCGTCGAGTGTTTCGGCGTCGAAGGACCGGAAGGGGATGCGGAAGTCATCGCGCTCGCGCTCGAAGTCATCCGCAGCAGCGGCATCGACGAAGTGACGCTCGAGGTCAACTCGATGGGCTGCGCGACGTGTCGCGCCGACTACCGAACCGCACTCGTCGCCTATCTCGATGCACACCGCGATGCGCTGTCGGAGACGAGCAGGGAGCGGCTCGCTCGCAATCCGCTGCGCATCCTCGATTCGAAGGACCCATCGGACAAGACGCTCGTCGCCGACGGGCCGAAGATCGGCGACTATTTGTGCGATGCGTGTCGTGCGCACTTCGACGGCGTGCTCGCGCTACTCGATGCGATGCACATCGCGTGGCGACGCAACCCGCTCATCGTGCGTGGCTTCGACTACTACACGCGCACGGTTTTCGAGTTCAGCTCCGATGCGCTCGGTTCGCAGAACGCGGTATGCGGCGGCGGCCGCTACGACGGGCTCGTCGAGTCGATGGGCGGGCCGCCGACGCCGGGCGTCGGATTCGGCATGGGCATGGATAGGCTGCTCATCGTCGAGCAGTCAAGCGTGGGAGCGACCGACGGCGTCGGGTCGCGCGGCGGCATCGACGTCGCTTTCATCGCGCTCGACCCGGACTCGACCCGGCTGCTCGTGCCGCCGATGTACGCGCTTCGCAAGCGCGGCGTCGCCGCCGACATGGACTACACGCGACGCAAGCTTGAGAAGCAGCTGCGCGCGGCCGGCGATGCGGGCGCCCGGTTCGCCGCCATCGTCGGAGAAGACGAACGCAAAGCGGGCGACGCGACCGTTCAAGATCTTTCGACGCGCGAACGCGCTCGCGTCAAGCTCGTCGATCTCGAAGCCGCGCTCTTGGGCCGGCTCGGAAAGTAAGCAGTGATGGAGCTCGACGCGAAAGTCTTGCGCGCGATCGTCGACGTCATGCAGAGATTCGGACTCGACCGCGTACGCATCCGGCGCGACGGCGTCGACGTCGACGCGCGCATGTCCGCGCGCAGCGCACCGCTCGCCGCGCAACCGGGGCCGGCCGCGTCGAAGGCGCGCGCTGCATCGCGCGTGCCGGAAGCGCCTGCGAACGTCCGCAAAGTTCTCGCGCCGCTCGTCGGCGTATTCTATCGCTCGCCCGCGCCTGGAGCAAAACCGTTCGTCGCCGTCGGCGACTCGGTGACCGGAGGGCAGGTACTCTGCATCCTGGAAGCCATGAAATTGATGAACGAGATCGTCAGCGAGTTCGACGGCACGATAGCGAAGATCTGCGTCGAAGATGGTGCGCTCGTCTCGCTCGGCCAGGAACTCTTTTGGATCGAAGCCTGAGCCCTCGCGACCGGTGGGTGTCCGATCTTCTCGAACGGATGCGCGGCCGGCGCATCGCCGTCGTCGGCGATCTCATGCTCGACGAGTGGCTGTGGGGCCGCGTGCGGCGGATCTCGCCCGAGGCTCCGGTGCCGGTGGTGGAGGTCGACGACCACTCGTACACGCTCGGCGGCGCGGGTAACGTCGCGAACAATCTCGCGGCGCTCGGCGCGAAGGTGCGGACCATCGGTATCGTCGGCGACGATGAAGCGGGCGAGCGCGTCTTGGACATGCTCGCGCGCCTGCACGCTGACACGAGCGGCGTGCAGCGGGTCGCGCGCCGTCCGACGACGCAGAAGACGCGTATCGTCGCCCACCACCAGCAGCTCGTCCGCGCGGACCGCGAATCGACCGCGCCGGTGAACGGCGCGCTTGCCGGCCGGCTGCGACGCTCCTTGCTCGAGCTCGACGGCGAGGTCGACGGCATCATCATCTCGGATTACGGCAAGGGTCTCATCGGCTTGCCCGTCACTCAGGCCCTTCGCGCCTTTTCGCATCGCCCAGTCATCGCGGGCGATCCGAAGCCCCAGAACCTCGATGCGTTCGCTTCAATAGACTGCATCGCGCCGAACGCGGTGGAAGCAGGCGCCGCGGCCGGCGTGACCATCGCGTCCGATCGCGATCTCTCACGCGCGGCGGCCGCGCTCATCAAACGGACCGGTTGCAAATACGTCCTCATCACGCGCGGCGAGCATGGCATGACGCTGTTCTCTAAGAGCGCCCGCGCCTTCACCGTGCCGGCGGTCGCGAGGCAGGTCTACGACGTCAGCGGTGCCGGCGACACGGTCATCTCGACGCTGACGCTCGCGCTGGCCGTCGGCGCGCCGATCGAGCGGGCGGTGTCGCTCGCGACGCTCGCCGCAGGCGTCGTCGTGGAGAAGCTCGGTACGGCGACGGCGACGGCCGCAGAGATCGTCCGCTTCGCCGAACACGAAGGCGTCGCGAAACCGGTGCCGTTCCCGCCGACGCAAAAGCGGCGGCCCGCCAGAGCGACGGCGCGACGTGCGCGCAGCTGATAAAGTGCTGACGCGCGAAGCGCTCGCGGAAGCTGTCGCGCAGCGACGCGCGACGCACAGCCCGGTGGTCTTCACCAATGGCGTGTTCGACGTGCTACACATCGGGCACGTGCGTTATCTGGAGTTCGCGCGCGGTCTCGGCGCGATGCTCGTCGTCGGCGTCAACTCCGACGAGTCGGTTCGCTCGCTCGGCAAGGGTCTTGGAAGGCCGATCGTTCCGGCTGCGGAGCGCGCGGAAGTCGTCGCTGCGCTCGCCAGCGTCGACTTCGTCTGCATCTTCGACGAGCAGCGGCCGGACGCGACGATTCGCGCGCTTCGTCCGGACATCCACGTGAAGAGCGCGCAATACGGACTGGAAGAGCTGCCCGAAGCCGGCGCGGTCGCCGAGGTCGGCGGCAAGATCGTCCTCGCGCCGCACGTGGCCGCATCGTCGACG
The DNA here is from genome assembly GCA_025450855.1 of Vulcanimicrobiia bacterium. Lineage (GTDB taxonomy): Bacteria > Vulcanimicrobiota > Vulcanimicrobiia > Eremiobacterales > Eremiobacteraceae > JANWLL01. The sequence goes on along the minus strand of JANWLL010000144.1, from coordinate 15,637 downwards.
ACCGATATCGTGCGACGCATCCGCGAGAGCGCATCTCCGTGACCGCACCGCGACTCGTCGTCACGACGAACGGTCCCGGCGAGCTCATGGGATGGGCACGTCCGTTCTTGCGCGCCGTCTATCGGAAGGCACCGGACGCCCGCGTGACGGTCGTCTTCGTGCCGTGCCCGTATGCCACGGGCCGCGAAGCGGAGCTCACGTCGTCGATGTTCCCGACGGCGGACGTCGTCGACCCGAAAGGTTACGGGCGCTTCCTGCTTCGCAAAGCGGTGAAAGGCATGGAACGCGGAGGCGGCGCGCTCCAATATCTCGGCGGCGACCTCTTCCACGCGACGACGATCGCGCGGCGCCTGGGCGTGAAGCCGATGACGTACAAATTCACGCGTCGCAGCTATTGCCAATCGTTCGTGCGCTTCTTCGCGCTCGACGAACGGAACGCCGCGGAGCTCCGGCGTGCCGGCGCGCCGCCGGATCGCGTGAAGACGGTCGGCAATCTCGTTCCCGACGCGGTCTTTGGTTCGTTGTCAGCGCCGCCCGATGATCGGCGCGGCGACGGCATCTGCATACTGCCCGGCAGCAGACCGATGGAGATCAAGCATGCGCTCCCGTTCTTCATCGCCGTCGCGCGGAGCATCCGCAGGCGAAAGCCCGGGATCGCCATCACGTTCGTCCTCTCGCCGTTCAACGGTGACGACGAGCTGCGGGCGGCGCTCGAAGCGCGGCCGGATCCGCGCATGGGCGGCATGGGCGCCACGCTCGCGGGCGACGGCAGATCGGTCGAAGCCGACGGAGAGCGCTTCATGCTCGACCGGTCGGTCGACTACAGAGCGCTGTCTGCGACGCGGCTCGTCTTGACGATTCCCGGCACGAAGTGCATCGAGTCCGCGGCGCTCGCGCGTCCGATGCTCGTCGTCGTGCCGCTCAATCGTGCCGACCTCATCGTCATGAACGGCGTCGCCGGCTATCTCCATCTCGTGCCGCTCGTGGGTCGGCCGCTCAAATCGATGATCGTGCGCGCGGCGGAACGCCGTTTCCGCTTCGTCACCCAGCCGAACATCGACGCGGATCGAGAAATCGTGCCGGAGATGCGCGGCGTCCTGAAACCCGATGATGTGGCGGCGACAGCATCGCTGATGTTCGACGATGACGCCGGCCTGGCGACCGCACGCGAGGCGCTCGGCCGCATCTACGCGCGCGATGCGGGCGCTTCGGATCGGATGGCCGCCGAGGCGCTTGCGGTCGCGGCGGATGAGCCGCTCGAGGTCGCTCTCTGACATGCCCGACGCCTCGGTCGTCATCGCCACGCGAAATCGCGCGGGCCTGCTGCGCGGGTGCCTAGAACGTCTGAGCGTTCAATCCGCCGCAGGCCGCTTCGAGGTCGTCGTCGTCGATAACGGATCGACGGACGGAACGCCGGCCGTCGTCGCGGCGGCCGCACGCGCCGGCTTGGCGATCCGCGGGATCCCCGTCGCCGAACCGAATCGAGGCAGGGCTCGAAATGCCGGCATCGCGGCATCGAGCGGTGCGTCGATCTTGTTCTGCGACGACGACACGCTGCCGCCGCGCGGCTGGGTCGAGGCACATCTGGCAGCGCGCGACGCGGATCCGAAAAGGGTCGTATCGGGTCCGATCATCAACGTCGAAGGCGACGGCGATCTCCCGCAACCATCGGCGAAGAACTTCTCGCGCGCGTTTTTCTGCACGTGCAACGTGAGCGTCTCGCGCGTCGAACTCGACGCAGCCGGCGGTTTCGACGAGCGCTACGATCTATACGGCTGGGAGGACACGGATCTCGGCGTGCGGCTTCGAGAGCGGGGCGCGCGGCGCGTCTGGTCGTGGGGCGCCCACATCTATCACGTCAAGCCGGCTTCGGCGCAGCCGCTCGACACGCGCATCGCGCTCGCGACCGAGAAGGGAGCGATGGCCGCGCGCTTCATCCGCAAGTCGCCGACGTTGCCCGTGCGGCTCGCGACGGGCGCGTACGCGCTCAATTTCGCGCGTGCCGCGCTTCTCGAGGCGCCGCCGCTTCGTCGATGGTATGCGCGCCTCGCCGCGGATCCGGACGCGGCTCGCTCGCCGCTCGGACGCTTCGCGGCTGAAGCGCTCGTCGACGCGGCATATCTCGACGCGATGCGCCTCGCGCTTCGAAGCGATGGCTGACGAACGCCGCTTTCTTCTCATCCGTCTCGACGGCATCGGCGATGCGCTCGTCTGCGTGCCCGCGCTCGAAGCGTTGCGCACCGCGTTTCCAAGTGCGACGTTCGGCGCGCTCTGCTCGCCGCGCAACGCCGCGCTGTTCTCGCGCGATCGAGTCGCCCGCGTCCACGTCCTCGAACGCGACGATGATGCCGCCGAGCGGATCCGATTGGCGGCCGAACTGCGCGAGCAGGATTATACCGACGCGCTCGTCGCGACCGAAGAGCCGATAGGATATACGCTCGGCTCCAAGTCTGGCGCGCACAAGCGCGCCGGCTTTTGGCATCGCCTCGAGAAGCCGTTCAAGTCGGTCTGGCAGTTCTGGCACTTGACGTATGCGGTCTATCGGCCGGCGGCGTGGGTCGAGGAACCTGAGCACGAGGTGAACGCGATCCATCGCCTCGCGCTGCGGCTCGGCGCGGATGCGCCGCCGTCCGCGGATCCGGCGATTCTCCGGCGGTGGCTCGACGTCGAGACCGACGCATCGACGCGCACGATGGGAGCGCTTGGCCTTCAAGTCGCGCGCAAATGGTTCGAGCGCGGATGGGATGCGCGCGCGCTCGCTCGCATGGCGGTCGCCGCGCTCGATGCCTCGCCGTTTCAACGTTGCGTGCTGCTCGCCGGTCCCGACGACGCGGGGCACGCACGCGCGGTCATGGAAGCAGTGCCCGCGCGATGCCGCGACGCCGGCACCATCATCGCGGCCGAGACGGCGACGCTGCGCCGGTGGTTGGGCGCCATCGGCTCGGCCGGCGCGTTGCTCACACCAGATACCGGCGCCGCTCACGCCGCAGGAATGCTCGGAGTTCCCGTGGTCGACGTCTTCGGACCGGTCCGGTTCCCGCAACTCTCACGTCAGTGGCGTCCGTGGGCCGCAGCCGCTCGCTGCCTCGTCCAACCGGAGAACGCGACGGCGACCGCAGCGCAAGAGTTCGGCGTCTCCGCCGGCAGCGCGCTCGCCGATCTGATCGTGCCCCGTGGGGTCGTGTCCTGACGCGCAGCGTCGTCGCGATCTGCTCGGGCGGCGGGATCGGCGATCTCCTCGCCGCGACGCCTGCGATTCACGCGTTGTCGCGACATTTCGGCACGCCGCTGTCGGTCGTCACGACGCCGTACGCGGCGCCGATCCTCCAAGACCGGCCCGACGTGCGTGACATCATCGCGGACGACGGATCCATGAGCGCCGGCGATCTCGGCGCGGCGCTCGCATCGAGATCGTTCACCCACGCGGTCGTCTTCTGGTCGACCGCGCGGATCGCGAGCGCGCTGCGGCGAGCGCGTATCCCGGTGCGCGTCGGACAGGCGCGGCGTCTCTATTCGTGGTCGTACACGAAGCGGGTTACGGTGAGAACGGAAAACGGTGACGTGACGAGCCACTGGACGGATGTCCAGATGGACTACGCTCGCGCGCTCGGCGCGACGGCGGAGCCCGGCGATTTCACGATCGATATCCACCCGCGCGCGGGCGATGCGACGCGCGCCGACGCCGTCCTGGCCGCCGCTCACATCGCCGGGCCGTTCGCCGTCCTGCACGCCGCTCGCGGTCTCGATCTCGATCGCGTCACGTGGCCGACCGAACGATTTGCGGCGATCGGCGACGCGATCGCGTCCGAGTTCGATCTTCCGGTCGTCCTCACGGGCAGCGCGGCCGACGCGTCGACGATTGCACGAATCTCGACGGCGATGCGCAGCCGTGTTGCGCTCGTCGCCGGAAAGACCGACGTTATGGCGCTTGCCGCGCTGCTCGGACGCGCGGCTCTCGTCGTCGCGCTGGATTCCGGGCCGATGCACATAGCCGCCGCGCTCGGCGCACCGACGGTGGGCATATTCGCGCTGCGGACGGATCTGCCGGATCGTTGGGCGCCGCTCGGCTCCCGCGTCGCGGTCGTGCGGCCGTCGTATCCGTGCCCTACGTGGCACCGCAAAGAGAATTGTCCGGATTTCGCATGCTACGGAGCGCTGTCGCCGGCCGTCGTCGTCGACGCCGCTCGCACGCTCGTGCCGAAGACTTCGGGAGCGACGAGCGCGGGGTCGGCGCGCGCATGAGCGCAGCTGCGAAAACGCCCGTCCTCACGGTCCAGCTGTGCACGTACAATCGCAAAGCGCTGCTCGGCCGCGTGCTGACCGCGCTTTTCGATCAGGACCTCGATCCGGGCGACTACGAGATCGTTCTCGTCGACGACGGGTCGACCGACGGATCGTACGAATCGGTCATATCGAAGCTCCAGCCGACGTGCTCGCTCCACGTCGTCCGGCAGCGCAACGCCGGCTTGGCGCGCGGACGCAACGCGGGCATCGCGCGAGCGCGAGGCGAGTACGTCTTGTTCATGGACGACGACGTCCTTGCGACGCCGGGGTTGCTGGCGGCACACGTGCGTTTCCATCGCGAGCATCCGCGTTCGATCTGCCGCGCAGGCGTCATCAACGTCGACGATTTCGATCACCTTCCCCCCGCGAGATATTCGTGGCGCAACTATTCCGGCGCGTACTTCTGGACGACGAACGTTTCGCTGCCGCTCGCGCTCGTGCAAGAGGCGGGCGGATTCGACGAGCGCTTCCGCGAGTACGGCTGGGAAGATCTCGAACTCGGCTTCCGACTGCGCACGATGGGCGTACCGTCGATGCTGGCGCGCGACGCGATCGTCTATCACTTCAAGCCGCCCGTTCCGCGCGCGAACGTGCCGAGCATGGTGCGCCAAGCGCGCGCGCAAGGCCGCACGGCCGTCCAATTCCTGAGGAAGCATCCGCACTGGCGCGTCGCCCTCGCGACGGGTCAAGTGGCGCCGATCCGCTTTTGGAGCGGAGTCGCGCGCGCTGCAGGCTGGCCGCGCGTCCTCGAGCGCCTCTCGGGTGCCGGCGGCGACACGCCGACGAACGTCCCTGCGCCCGTCCAACGCTGGGCCGCGCACCGCCTCGCACGAGCGGCGTACTTCGAGGAGATCGCGGCTTCGGACGGTTCGCGATGAAACGCATCGTCATCATCAGGACGGATCGCGTCGGCGACCTCGTCTTGTCGACGCCCGCCATCGCCTCGCTGCGCAAGTCGTGGCCCGAAGCGAAGATCGAGGCGATCGTCACGGACTACACGGAACCGGTGCTCCGTCATAGTCCCGACGTCGATTGCGTGCACGTCCTGCGAAAGTCGGCGACGGTCTCGACCGCTCGCACGATCGCGCGCGAGGTCGGCGCAGGGGCGGATCTCGTCGTCGCCTTGGCGCCGAGAACCGCCGACTACCGGCTGGCTGCGTGGACGCGTGCCCCGCGACGGATCGGCTACGTCTATCGCCGCAGATATTTCTCGCGCCTCGCCGCGTGGTGGCTTTTGACCGATCATTGCATCTCGGAAGCGGATCCCGAACTCGCCGACCGGTACCCGGATCGACCTGTCGCGCATGAGGTCCATCAAGTGCTCTCGCTCGTCGCGCTCGCCGGCGGCAGCTTCACGACCGATCGGCTCGTGCTGCGGCTCGGCGACGACGACCGCGCGTTCGCGCGCAACGCCGTGGCGGGAGGAGCGATCGCGCTCAACCTCGCGCCGCGTTGGTTCCAGTCGAATTTCGGCTTCGAAGCGACGGTGAAGCTCCTGCGGCGCCTCGCATCGCTGCGGAGGGACGTGCTGGTGACCTACGGAAATGACGTGCCTGATGCGGCGGCGCGGCTTCGCGGCGCCGTTTCCGCTCCCAACATCACGTGGCTCGACGGCTTACCGCTGCTGCGATGGGCCGCGGCGCTCGAGCGGTGTTCGGTCGTCGTCACCGTCGACACCGGCGCGACGCACGTGGCGAGCGCGGTCGGCGTGCCCGTCGTCGCGGTCTTCGAGCGTCAGTACTTCCGGCTCAGCTCGCAGGAGTGGGCGCCTTGGCAAGTGCCGAGCGTCGCGCTCTGCAAGCAGCCTGCGGGAGCTGCGGCCGATCCGCTCATCGACGACATCACGACCGCCGCACAGCGGTTGGCCGAGGAGAAAACGCCGGCCGCGGACGCGCGCCCGGCTCTCTGAAGACATCGATAATATATATGGAACTTTCGGTCGTCGTGCCGACCTACAACCGGATCGACACGCTGCGCGTCGTTCTGCCGTCGCTGCTCGACCAGACGGCTGATCCACGTGCGTACGAGATCGTCATCGCCGATTCGCGAAGCGACGACGGAACGGAGGCGTTCGTCCGTTCGACGATCGCGGCGGCAGGCGCTCAGCGTCTGCGCTACGTGCCCGGCCCGTACACAGGGCGCGCGGCTGCCCGCAACGCGGGCATCGCGGCGGCCCGGGCGCCTGTCGTGCTCTTCACCGATGCGGACATCATCGCGTCGCGCGACCTCATCGAACGTCACGTGCTCGGTCACGTGACGAAGGACGAGCGGCTGGCGGTGGTCGGCTGCGAGCTGCAAGTGCGATCGCTCGACGATTACCGGCAGCAACGAGACGAGCCGGCCACCCGCAAGCCGCTCCATCCGCGGACGAGGGACAAGCTTTCGTGGCTCTATTTCCTCACCGGCAACGCGTCGGTGCGGCGCGACGACCTACAAGCGGTCGGCGGATTCGACGAGTCCTTCACCGGATACGGTCACGAGGACCTCGAACTCGGGTACCGGCTCGAGAAGAGCGGCGTCGAGATCCGCTACGATCCCGCGGCGGTCAACTATCATTGGCATCCGGTGGGATACGGCGAGCAGATCGGGCGTATGGAGCTCGCCGGCGTCTCGACCGTCCGCTTCTATCGCAAGCATCCCGATTTCGCCGTCAAAGCGAACCTTGGGATGACGCCCGTCTCGCTCGCGCTCCACTCGCTGCTCGCTGCGGCGAAGCCGGTGCGCGAAGCGATCGAGCGAGCCGGTGCGTCCGTCGAGGCGCCGAAGAAGAACACGTGGCCGTACGTGGCGCGGCAGATCGCATATCAATATCACTACGTCACCGGGGTGAAGCGCGCGCTGCGCGAGCCCGTAGGAGCATCGAAGCGTTGACGACTTTCGCGCGCGCCACGTGCGGCGAGCTCACCGCCGACCGAGTCGGAGGACAAGCGGACATCCGCGGCTGGGTGAACAGCACGCGCGATCACGGCGGCCTCATCTTCGTCGACGTGCGCGACCGCTTCGGCATCACGCAGACGGTGTTCGATCCATCGTCGTCGCCCGCCGCGGCCGAGGCCGCTTCGAGGCTGCGGTCCGAGGATGTGATCGCGGTTCGCGGCGTCATCCGACGCCGCCCAACGGGAACCGAGAATAACGCACTCGCGACCGGTGAGATCGAGATCGCCGGAACGGACGTCGACGTGCTCAACCGGTCGCTCACCCCGCCGTTCCCGATCCACGGCGACGAAGATATCGACGAAAACCTCCGCATGAAGTATCGCTTCCTCGACCTGCGCCGGCCGAAGCTGCAGCGCAATATCGCACTGCGCCATCGCGCGCTCAAGACGGTCCGCGACTACCTCGACTCGCGCGGCTTCCTCGAGATCGAGACGCCGATGCTCATCAAGCAGACGCCCGAGGGCGCGCGCGACTTCCTCGTACCGAGCCGACTGCATCCGGGGACGTTCTACGCGCTGCCGCAATCGCCGCAGCTGTTCAAGCAGATCTTGATGGTCGCCGGCTTCCATCGATATTTCCAGATCGCGCGCTGCTTCCGCGATGAAGCGTCGCGCGCCGATCGCCAGCCTGAGTTCACGCAGATCGACATCGAGATGACGTTCCCGACGCAAGAGGACGTCATCGAGCTCACCGAGGGCATGTTCGCGCGCATGTTCGGCGAGGCGCTCGGCATCGAGGTGCCGACGCCGTTCCCCCGCCTGACGTTCGCCGAATCGATGGAGCGCTTCGGCGTCGACAAGCCGGACTTGCGCTTCGGCATGGAGCTCGCGGACTACGGACCGGCGTTCGAAAACACGGAGTTCAAGATATTCGCGAGCGCGCTCGCCGAGGGCAAGCGCATCATCGGCATCGTCGACGACGGCGGCGCGTCACGCTCGCGGCGCGAGTTCGACGCGCTCGTCGCGACCGCGCAAGAACTTGGAGCCAAAGGTCTCGCGTGGATCGCGTTCGGGGCGGACGGCGTCAAGACGTCGCTCCCGAAGCCGGCGCTCACCGATTCCGCCTTGGCCGCCATCCGCCGCATCGGCGGTGCGAAAGACGGCGATGCGGTGCTGCTCGTCGCCGATGCACCATCGACCGCGCTCGCTATCGCGGGCCAGCTTCGCCTGCAGGTCGCGACGGCGAAGGGCCTACGCGATCCGAAGCGTTTCGAGTTCTGCTGGGTGCTCGATTTCCCGCTCTTCGAACGCGACTCGGAAACAGGCGCGCTCGGTCCGATGCACCATCCGTTCACGGCGCCCGCGGCCGGGTATGAATCGCTCGAAGGCGATCCGCTCTTGCTGCGCGCGCAGCACTACGACGTCGTGCTCAACGGCTCTGAGCTCGGAAGCGGATCGATCCGTATCCACGATCCCGAGATGCAGCGCAAGATCTTCCGCTTGCTCGGCTACACCGACGAGCAAGTCGAGGCGCGCTTCGGCTTCCTGCTCGATGCGCTCTCGTATGGCGCACCGCCGCACGGCGGCATCGCACCGGGCGTCGACAGGATAATCCAGATGATGGTCGGCGCCGATTCGATCCGCGAGGTGATCGCTTTCCCGAAGAACCAGCGCTTCCAAGACGTCATGATCGACGCGCCGTCGACGGTCGAGCCCGAGCTCTTGCGCGAGCTGCGCATCAAAGTCGAGCCGCCCCGATGAAGAGCATCCCCATCGTCCGCGATGCCGACGTCTCCGACGATCGCATCAAAGAGGCGTACCGCGATTTCAAAGAGTCGATGCGCGTCTCGTTCGTCGACTCGATGTTCCAAGCATATGCCGCGACGCCGAAGTTCCTCGACTACGCGTGGCGGCGGCTTCGTCCGAGCATGCTGGCACCGCCGTTCATCGAGCAGGGGCGCCGCGTCGCCGGCGTCGCCGACGACGGCGTCGGGAGCTGGCCGGTCAGTGACCATGCAGCCGAGCTCCATGCGCGCAATTACGGCGACGCGGATCTGCGCAAGCTCCGCGACATCGTCGAGATCTTCCACGGCTTGCTCCCGAAACTGGCGATCGTCTCGCAAGCGCTGCGCGTCGCGCTCGGCGGCGAACCGATCGGCGGTGGCGGCGTCTCGCAACCGCCGCGACAGGACGACCGCGATCGGCTGGTAAGGGATTTCCGCGGACTGCAAGTGCCGATGGCGGACGAACGCGAAGCGCCGTTGCGCGTGCGCACCGCGTTCGATGAGATGCAGCGCGCGGCCGGTCTCTCGTTCGTGAGCACGGCGTATCGCGCGCTCGGCGCGTATCCGGACTGGCTCGACGTCGTCTGGTCTGACGTGAAGCCGACGCTCTCCGACGTCCGTCGCCGCGATCTGTGCAACAAGCTCGACGCCGCGGCGCAAGAGGCGGCGCAGCACCTGCCATATCCGTTGAACATGCCCGATGGGGAGTTCGACGCGGTGAAGTCGGTCAACGACGTCTTCTGTTCGCTTTTGCCGGGCCTCATCGTCGACATCGCGATCGCCCGCCGCGGCCTCGGCCCCGAACCCACGTAGTTCCAAATAGGGAGCGGTCGAGATCCATCTCGACCGCCGCGGTCTGCCCTTGCGTCTATTCAGGTAGTAGGCCGAGCGAAGCTCGGCTAGGTGCTCTTCCCAGGAAGCCGACGAACGGACTGCTACTGATGTAGCATCGAGGGTTCAATCCGGTCCGACCCCTCGTCGATCGCGAAGCATGCTCATAGACGCTGTCGAATTTTCGCCCAGATGAAGACGGTCAAAGCGATAGCCAAAGCGGTGATCGCGGGTGCCGTAGGCGGCGCGCTCGCGGGCGCGCTCATCATCGTTATTCCGCGGCACGGTTACGATCCAGTCGCTCTAGTCGCTGCTATTTTCGGGTCCCTGTTCGGAATCGTCGCTTTCCCGATTTGCTATTTCACCCTGGTCCGCGACGTGCCGATGTGGTTGGTCCTCGTCTGCGCGATACCGGCGACGATCGCGGCCGAGATCGGCTTCATCCGATACTTGGGGAGCTCCGACGTTCCGAGCGACAGTTTCTTGGTCGATTTCTTCGCGGGGGGTCTTGGCGGTCTACTCCTGACGTGCGTCGTGCTGCGGATGATCTATTCGACGAAGCGAGCTCGCGCCGCGGCGGTCGAGATAAATCTCGACCGCTCCCAAGGTCTCTGAGTCAGATCGGTTGGTGGGGCAAGTCTTGCGGTGGGGCGATGATGTAGACCGCGCCGTGGGAGCCGTGCTGCCATACGTGCGCGAACTGGGCCCGCTTGTAGATGCGGCGGATCGCGCCGAGATCGCCGTCCGGCTCGTTGACGATGACGTCACCGTCGGCGGTGAAGCCGCGCACGACGAGCAGATGCCCGTCGGTGGTCCCATACGGCGTACCGTCGAGCTCGCCTTGAGCGACCTTGATGCTCGCGATCACCGGGATGCCGCGCTTGACAAGCCGTTCGACCTGCGCGAGCGACGAGAGACGTTCGATGTAACCGGCGAGGCCGTGCTCGGATGCGTATGCGACATTGAACGGCCAGTTGCCGCAGCCGTCGTAGACGGGATCGTACGTCCCCTTCGCCGCGGTCGGCACGTCGACGACCCATTGCGGTTTGTCGAGCTTGTGCGCCCAGTAACCCATGACCATCGCGACGCTCGTCGGCGAACACCACGAACCGCCGCCGCCGCCATACGCACCGCCTCGCGATCCGACACGCTGTGTCAGTTGCGGCACGTCGATGTCGGTGCCCCACGCGCCGACGTCGGCCGCCATCGCATCGCTTTGCGAAGCCTGCGCGCCGCTATCGGTCGTCACGGCGAGCATGCGGAGCTGGGGCATCGTGCCGGCGGACGAAGGATGAAGATCCGCGCGCACTTGCACGGCAGTCGCGGGATGGATCAGATTCAGCGTGTCTGTATCGACCTCGCCGTCGGCATCCGTCTGCTTATCGATCGAATGTCGATGACCGTCGTCGAGCGCCGAGCTCCAGTGGCCCATGTCGTACCAGCGCGTCCATCGATCGCCGACGCGCGCGCGCATCTGCACGCCGATCCACGCGTCGCCGCTCGTGCTCACGTTCCAGGACGCGATCGCCGACGAGAAGCCGCCCGCGACCTCATGGACGGCCGTCGTGAACGCCGGCTTGTCCGAGTTCGCCGCGACGATCCAGAGTGCGGCGTAGACCAACGCTATCAGATCTCCCATTCCCATGCATTCCAGAAGTCGGTGATGAAGGGCGACGGCTTGAAGTTCTTGACGTCCGAGTTCTCCGCGACGACGTTGACATCCCAATAGACGACGACGTACGGCGCCTCGTCGATGAGGATCTTCGACGCTCGGTCGTAGTCCCGCTTGCGCACAGCGAAGTCGTAGTGCACCTGCGCATCCCTGAGCAGCGCATCGACCGTGTGGTTGCAGTAGAAATCGGTGTTCGCGCCGCGCGGCGGCCAGTAGTCGCAGCCGATGCCGCCGAGGAAGTCGGGATCGGTCCCGTCCGTGTTGACGATCCACGCCATGTCGTACCTGTCGCCGTAGAGCGGGCCGTCCGGTGCGAAGAGCACCGACGTCGCGTAATTCTTGATCGTCACGTCGATGCCGGCGTCGTGCAGCTCCGCGGCGACGATCTGCTCGGCCATCTGGTTCGGCAAGTTCTCCGTCGCGGTCGACATCGAGAGCGAAAGGCGTACGCCGTCGCGCGCGCGGATGCCGCCGGGACCGACCTTCCAGCCGTCGGCGTCGAGCGATGCGCGCGCCGCAGCGGCATCGTACGGCAGCGGCTTGAGATCGCTGGCCGCCCACGACATCGGCGGGATGACCGTCGAGCCGCGCTGGCCGAGGCCGTGATAGACGTCGCTGATGATCTTGTCGAAATCGATCGACGTAGCGATCGCGCGACGCACGGTGACGTCGGCGAGGATCGGGTTGTGGAGGTTGAAGTCGAGATGCCGGTAGTTCGCCGTCAACTGCTTGACGACGCGGATGCCGTCGATCGAGCCCAACTGGCCGATGAGATTCTTCGAGACGCCGTCGAGCACGTCGATCTCGTGCGTCTTCAATTCGCTGACGTCGGTCACCGAGTTGGGGATGACGCGGATATCGACTTCGCTGAGCTTCGGCTCTCCGCGCCAGTATAGAGGATTCGGCGAGAAGATGAGATCGGAGCCGTGCACCCACTGCTTGAGGATATACGGCCCGTCGCCGACCGGGTTCGCGTCGTACGGCAGACGATCGATGCGTGGAAAGCGCGCGAGCAAGTGTGCCGGCAGCGGCGGGAACGAGCCTTCCGAGAAAAGGAAGACCGAGGGACCGTACGGCTTCTTCAAGACCATCGTCACTTGATGCGGATCGTCCGCGATCATCGTCTTGATGCCGTCGTAGCCGGCGGTCGTCACCACCGGGTTGTTGCCGTCGACGATCGCGTGCCAAGTGAAGATGACGTCGTCAGCCGTGACGGGATGACCGTCCGACCAACGCGCCTTTGGCTGAAGCTTGAACGTGATGCGTAAGCCGTCTTTGCTGATGAGTCCGTTCTGCTCCGTCGGGAACGTCGTGGCGAGTGCGGGTACGGGATTGCCGCGCTCATCGTAGCGGAACATCGGCTCGAAGAGCAGTGCGGTCATGTCGTCGGCGGCCGCCTGATTCGAGAAAAGACGGAGCAGCGAGTTCGGCTCTTGATTCGCGATGATGCGGAGCACGCCGCGCTCGGTCCACGGGTTGACGTTTTGCGACGACGTGTTCGTCGCCGTGCCGACCTTCGAACAGCCGGCGGCCGCGACGACGGCACAAAGCGTGACGATGACGACGCCCGTTCGCGCTCTCACGCCGCCGCCTTCGCGATCGCGCGCCACAATCGATCGGCGCCGAAACGGACGACGTCGTCGGCCGGAAGACCCGTGTCGCGCTCGGCATTGTCGATGGCGGCGCGCGCCGCGCCTTCATCGAGCTTGTGCGTGTTGAGCGCGACGGCGACGCAGCGTGCAGGCTTGATCGGCGCGACCCACGATTCGTGCATCGCTGCTAGCGTCTTCAGATCGGGGATCGGCACGTCGAACTCCTCGATGCGGTTGCGCGCCGCATCGTGACACAACACGAAGCAATCCGGAGCGCAGCCGTAGAGCAGGCCGAGCGTGACCGGTGCGTAGGCCGGATGAAGGATGCTCCCTTGGCCCTCGACGAGCGTGACATCGGTGGTTTGACCCACGGAAAGGACGAGTCGCTCGGCCGCGCCCGCGACGAAATCGGAGATGACGCGATCGACCGCGATTCCTTTGCCGGCGATGAGAATGCCGGTCTGGCCGGTCGCGACGAACTCGGGGCGGGCGCCCGCGGCTCGGCCGGCGCGCTCGAGTTCGAGCATGACGGTCATCTTGCCGATCGCGCAGTCGCTGCCGACGGCGAGCACGACGGTCTGCGGCACGCGATACGCTTCGCCCGAGAAGAGCGGGATGCCGTCTGGAACTTCGCGGACATCCCAGAGCTTAGCGCCGCTCGCCTTGGCGCGCGCGACGAATTCCTCGTCGTCGTTGAGGAACTCGTGCAAGCCGCTGACGATCTCGACGCCCGCGTCGATCGCGTCGAGGATCTGGACGCGAAACGCAGGCGGCACGACGCCGCCCGCGGTCGCGACGCCGAGGAGCAGCGACGTCGGCCCCAGCGCGAGCGCCTCGCGCGCGTTTGCCACGATCGGAGACGAGCGGCCGAGGTGCGGAACGACGTCGATCGCGTTCTTGCCTGCGTACGTCGAATCGATGACGGCGACGATGTCGTCGCGCCCGTACTGCATGACGCCGTGCGCGGTCTTCGCATGCCTATCGGTGAGATAACCCTCCGTGAGGATCGCATAGCGCCGCTTCTCATGCATCATGCGGCGGTCTACGCCGAGGCGCGGAGCGCCACCCCCAGCCCCGCAGCATCGGGCAGACGCATCTGTGCGCCGTCGAAAACGACGCCGTCATAGGGATCGTCGGTGACGAGCAACGGTCCGTCGAGGTCGGCGTAATCGACGAGTGGAGTTAGGTGCGCGCCGGCCGTCGCGAGGATCGACGACTCGATCATGCACCCGATCATGATCTTCATTCCCAGCGCGCGCGCGATGTGCGTCATCGCGACCGCCTCGCGCATGCCTCCGCACTTGACGAGCTTGATGACGATGCCGTCGACGCAGCCCGCGAGCGGCGCGATATCCGCCGGAATGCGACAGCTCTCGTCCGCCATGATAGGGATCTTCGACCGCTCGCGTACGAAGCGCAGCCGCTCGGGAGCGCCCGCGGGAACTGGCTGCTCGCAGAATTCGACATCGAAGCGCGCGAGCTCGTCGAGCAATCGAACAGCTTGCTCCGGTTCCCAGCCCTCGTTCGCGTCGATCCTGATGCGCCCGCGGTAGACGGAGCGCAGCGCCTCGAGCGTCTCGATCTCGTTGCCGGCGCCGACCTTGACCTTGAGGATCGGCATGTGCGCCGCTTCTTTGGTCTTCGCGACCATCGTGTCGATGTCGGCGATGCCGACCGTGAACGACGTCTCCTTGGCGGCGCCGGGATCGAGACCGAGCAGTCGGTAGACGGGTACGCCGAGCCGCTTGCCGGCGAGGTCGTGAAGGGCGACATCAAGCGCGCACATCGCACCGCGCTCTTCGCCGCCGAGCCGCCCAAGCGCGACGTCGAATTCGAAGAGGTCGACATCGCGAAAGTCGGCGGCCAGCAGCTGGCGCGTGACGAGCGCCGGACTCTCTTCGTAACGTCCGGACGGCGCGCACTCGCCGAGCCCGGTGAGCTCGCCATCGTCGAGTTCGAGGAGCACGGACTGCGCGACGTCCTCCGACGATCGCGAGATCGTGAACGTGTGGCGGAGGTGCAACAAGAGCGGCGAGCAACGCAGAACCGGCGCGCCGCTTGGAAACGCTCGTGCCATGATGTTCGCTTCCACGCTCGCGGCCGCTTGCATCCTCGCGCGTCCTTGTTCTGCCGCGCTTCGCAGTACAATGCCCAGGTTTGCGCGAGCACGGTAGGGACTCACGCGACTTGTCGAACCCAGGCATGTCGCGGCGCTTCGCGTCGTCGCTTGGAGGATGTCATGCGATCAACCACTCGCTGTTTCGCGCTTTTCGCAGCGGCAGCGGTCTTCGGAACGCTGCTGAGCGCGACGCCGGCGAACGCCGGCTCGACCGGAAGCCTCACCGGCACGATCAAGGATGACAAAGGCGCCCCGGTCGCCGGAGCGCACGTATCGGCGGCGGCGGCGACGGGGAGCTACAAGACCGTCACCGACGCGAAGGGGTTCTTCTCGATCGTCAACATCTCGCCGGACACATACACCGTGACGGTGACGGCGCCGGGATTCAGCTCGGCGGTTCTCGCGGGAGAAAACGTGTTCCAAGACCAGACACTCGACATCGCGGTCATCTTGCAACCGGAAGCGAAAGTGCTCGGCCG
>JANWLL010000143.1 GCA_025450855.1 Vulcanimicrobiia bacterium | reverse complement strand
CGCCCAGCAGAGCGCCGTCGCGGCCGTACCACAATTGACACGGCTGCGCTAAGCTCGCCGACGTCCAATGCCGGTTCGCGAAACTGATCGCTCCCGAGTCGTCCTCGTTGGTATAGCGGAAGAAGCCTGCAGCCTCGGCGTCGCTTTCGTGCGCGTAGCGCCTGCCGAGCGTCGCCTGCAGCGACCTGACGAATTGCTGCTCGGAAGCGGACAGCGGTCCGTAGTTCGATGGACGTTGGTCGGCGCGGGCCATGACGGTCGTCGCGACGATCATCGCGAGCAGCGCTAAGGTCACTCGTTTCAACACGATCTCTCTCCATTTCAAGACGTGGTGGTGGTTGTGCGCAGACCCGATGCAGCCCCTCGTATAAGCCATCATATGCCATAATGGGTCCTTAAGCCCAGCCCGCAGAGAGGGAAACACGCGTCGATTCATCCTAAGTTCATGCCGGGGGACGCCACTGGCCGCAGGAGCCATCGACGAACATGGCCGCTCACCCCGAGTTCATGAACTTTCCGGCGCGACTCGACCGCTCGGTCTACGATGCGGCGGTTCGCAACTATGTCGCGGCCGTCGGTTCGCGCGCGAGCGCGATCTATCACGTCGGCAACGTCCGCTTCCCGGGTCTGTCCGATATCGATCTCGTCGTCGTCGTCAACACACCGGCTTGGGATAACAATCAGTTCTTCTCGCCGTACGTCCGGCTCGGCAAGCCGTACACCGCGCTCTTCCATCACGAGCCGCGCTTCTTGCCCCAGTCGTGCATCGACGCGATCACGTACAGCTCGTGCGTGCACGCGAGCACGGGCCAGGCGATGGATCAGATCCCGACCGTCTTCGGGAGCCGGCGTTCGCTCGTCCACGGTACCGACCTCCTCGGCCAGCGCGCGGTCGACGTGACGAGCGAGTCTTGGCAGCGTTGCCGGTTGCTGGAGACCTCGTTCATCTTCTCGCGGGCGCTTCGGGAGCTCGCGTGCGAGCCGGCGATCGACGTCGTGAAGCTCATGTCGCGTGCGACCGCCTTGCGCTACCCGGTGCGCCATCTCCACGACCTGCTGGGCATGTCGCGCGATCGCGGCTACGAAAAGAACATCGACGAGGTGCGCGAGCGGCTATTGGATCCGATGACGACCCAGCCCGAGAAAGTCAGGCTTGCCGCCGATACGTTCGAGCTATTCCAGCACAGCGCGCGGCGCTTCGAAGCGAACATCAGAACGCTCTTCGGGATCGGTGCGAGCGAATCGGTCTCGCCGGCCGTCATGG
This sequence comes from Vulcanimicrobiia bacterium, assembly GCA_025450855.1. Taxonomy (GTDB): domain Bacteria; phylum Vulcanimicrobiota; class Vulcanimicrobiia; order Eremiobacterales; family Eremiobacteraceae; genus JANWLL01. Next base: position 6,479 of record JANWLL010000143.1, on the reverse strand, counting down.
GAATGCTTGCCGGCGACCGGCCTGCACCCGGCATCGATACCGAGTATCTCGAGGCTCGCCGAAAAGCGACCGCGTTCTATCACGACGAGCAGCGAGCGTATCGTCTGAGCGCGGGCAGCATCTTCGCGACGAAGCCGCTCAACGGCGCGCGCAAGCCGTACGTCCAGCCGCTCGCGCATCGCATCGCGTCGAGCGCGCGCTGGCGGCTGCGGCCGCTGAGCGCGTTCTAGCGCGGGCGGTTCGACCTCAGAAAGCTGAGGCGGCCGGTATGCGGGCGACGACGAACGTCCGGTACAATCCGAGCCAGTGGCTTTGCAGGCCGATGACGTAAAGCGTCTGCGACGGCCCGGCGAAGACGAAGATCGGGCTGCTCAAAGTGTACGGCAAGAGGGCGTCGCGGATCGTGCGGTCCGCCGTCACCTGTCCGATACGATCCGTGTCGAGCTCGGTGAACCAGACGACGCCGCCTGAGTCGACCGCGATCGCGTCCGGCTGCGAATTCGCCGTCGGCACGACGTACGTGCGGACCGCGTCATCGGTGCCGATCGATACGATCTTGTTCGCGTCGTATTCCGCGACCCACACGCTGCCGTCCGGCGCCGCAGCGAGATTCGAAAGACGCGACTTTGGGTCCGGCATCGCGATCCAACGCGTCGCACCGGTCCGTGTGAGGAGGCAGATCTTGCCCGGTTCGTCGCCGACGACGTAGATCGCGCGTCTCGTTCCGACAAGCCCGTTCGGGTTGAAGCGTGGATCGGGGAGCAGATACGTCGTCTGGCGCCCGTCGAGTCGCACGTGCGTGACGGCGGATCCGCGACGGTCGGAGATCCAGGCGCTGCCGTCGGAGTCGAGCCAGACGCCGTCGGGAATGCCGCCGCCGCGACCGATGCGGCGGATCTTCAGCGTGGTCCGCTTCGCGACCGGGAAGCGCGCGTAGCCGGAGTTGCTGCATGGCGAATCTTCGGGATGGCAGGCGAGCGCGAGCCATGCCATTCCCGCCGGCGTCACGGCGATATCGTCGATCGAAAAGCCGTACGCCATCGGGGCGAGCTCGATCGTCGAGCCGTCGCCCGCGATCCCGATCGAGCCGATGCCGGGATCGCCGTCGTCTCCCATGTACGTGAACCAGAGGCGCCCATCTTGGCCGAGGCTCGACGCCTCGATGGCGGCGCCCGACGGGAGCGGTAGGCCCGTGACGGTGCCCGGAACGGATTTGACCGTGCATGACGCGGCTACGCAAGCCGCGAGGGCAGAGGCGATCGAGATGAAGGCTCGAGACGTCGCGGCGGTCCGGTTGAGCGTGGTCATCGCGTCGTGACGTTTCTCAGGCGGCGCGCTGACCCCCGCTTCGCCGGAATCCTTACATGACCGTGACTTTGACCGAAACGCTGTTGCCGACGCTGTCGGATATCTTCACTTTGCACGTGCCCACGCCGACCGACGTCACGTCGAACGTCGATGCAGAGCCGCCTTGCGCGACGGTCGCCACGGCCGTGTTCGACGACGACGCGGTCCAGCTCGAGACGCTCTTCTCACTCACCATGACGGCCATCATCTGGCCGGCGCCGGAGAACGTGAGCTTCGTCGGCGTCACCTTTATCGGATCGATGACGAGCACGTCGATGTCGCCGCCGACGGAATCCATCCATACGTTACCGTCAGGCCCGGCCGCGACGGCGTCAGGTCGCGCGCCCGGGCTGAGCGGCGGCGTGAAGGACGTGACCGTATGCGCTGACGTGTTGACGCGGAATAGTGTGCCGTCGTTGCCGGCGGCACACCAGGGCTCACCGTCGGGACCGCGGGCGCAGAACTGTTCGGTCTCGTTCGAGCCGAAGGTGCCCCCGATGTTGTAGGTCGTGATGTGGCCGCTCGGAGTTATCTTGCCGAGCGTCGCCGCCGAAGTCAGGCAGAAGAACCAGACGTTGTTGTCTTTGGCGAGGACGACAGCGGCCGGCGTACAGGCGACGGCGATGGTGAACATCTTCATGACGCCGGTCGTCGGGTTGATGCGGCCGATCTCATTTTGCGCCGACTGAGCGAACCAGACGTTGCCGTCCGAACCTGTCGTGACGCCGCCGTATTGGTTGATGCCGCTTGGATAGGGGAATTCGGTCACGACGCCGCCCGGCGTCACTTTTGCGATGTGGGTGAACTCGGCGAACCAGACGTTGCCGTCGGGGCCGGCGGCTAATCCGTCGATGGCGGTATTGTCGCCGCTCGGGATCGGGATCTGGACGGCGGTCCCGCTCGTCGTCACGCGAGTGATGCTCGTCGACTCGTCGGAGATGTACAGCTTGCCGTCGGGGCCGACCGCCATCGAAACCGCGTTGCCCGACAACTCCGCCTCGATATCGAACTCTTTGATCGTACCGCTCAGGGACATCCGGACGAGCCGCGCCGCGTTCTCGTCGAGGAACCACATGTTGCCGTCGGGGCCCTGGACGATCGCCGAATACAATGCGCCGATCGTCATCGGCGTGAACTGGACGAATTGGCCGCCGCCCCCCTTTTGGACGACGCCCGGTACGATGGGGTTCGTGAAAGCGGGTGTTGCGGGCTCACCGTGTCCGGAGCACGCGGCGAGCACCAAAGCGGAAGCGACGAGAGACGCAATGCGGCGCGCTATCATGACATGCCCTCCAACGTACGAGAGCGTCTGATTTCGTGCGGTCGCTCGAGGCCGCCTTTTGGAGGTGCCATATGGTGACCCGGTCACTTTGTGAGCGTCTACCGAGCGTGGCCTCCCGGTGGTAACCTGACATCGCCAGGATTACTTTCGGACCCGGCACGAGGCTTCTAGAAAGGCAAGCCATGGAAAAGACGCCGCGAGCTCAGGAACTCAATGCCCCCATCCTCAAGCTCGCCCGCGACAGAGGCGCGCTCGCGGATAAGGATCTGCACGCGCTGCTCGCGCTCGACTTCGGCATTGCGGTGAGCGCGAAGCCTATCGCTTCGGTCGATCACATGCTGTTCTCCGCGAGCGTCAATCTCGCGAAGCGGCGTCTCGTTCGCTACGGCCTGCTCTCGCTCGACGGCCAAAAGCACATCTCGATCACCGCGCAAGGCGAACTGTTCCTCGCGCGCGGTTTCACGCGCCTCGACGCTCGCGTCCGCCAATGCCTAGATCAAGCGTGGCTCAACCTTGACGTGCCGGGTCAGTCCGCGGCCGGCGCGGACGAGATGGTCGAGCGCAGCGCGGAAGAAGAAGAGTCGCCGCTTCACGAGTTGCTCGCCGCCTCGAATCTCGAGTTCGAAGAGCTGGCCAACGGCGGAGCACTCGTGCCGGTTTGGTCACGGCTCCGGTCGTGGATCGTCGATCTGCGCGAGTCGAATGGCTGGATCTGCTTGCGAACGCACGTCATGGCGCTGCCGGACAAACCGGCGGCTCGGATGGCGCTCGTCGACGCGGCGATGCGCGCGAATACGAATCTCACGTCGTGGAGGTTCTCGCTCGGATCTCGCTCGCAGGCGATCTTCCTCGAAGCCGAATGTCGCGCAGAGCACATCGACGGCGAGGACCTCGCCGCCATAATCTCTCTTCTCGGCACGACGGCCGAAGAGCAATACGAGGCGCTCCTCAAGATCGCGCTGGCGCCGTCCCCGCTCGACGCCCTCGAGGCGGCCTTCAGGCGCTCCGCGTAGAACCGAGCAGGCGTGCACGCATCGGCGCTTCTCGCGTTCATCGCGCTCGACACCGTCCTCTGCCTCATCCCTGGTCCAGCGGTCATGGCGGTCGTCGGCGCCGCACTCGGCCGCAAACAAGCCGGCTTCGCGACCGCGGCCGGGATCCTCACCGGCAACGCGATCTACTTCGCGGCGTCCGCCCTCGGCGTCATGTCGGTGATCGTCGCCTCGCAGGACGCGTTCGTCGTCCTCAAATGGTGCGGCGCCGCCTACCTCGCTTACCTTGGTATCCGCGCGATAGCGTCGCCGCACGCTGGCGGCTTCGACTACGCCGCCATCGCGGGTCAGCCGACGGTCGGGAGGAACTGGGTCGGCGGCACCCTGACGCAGCTCGCCAACCCGAAGGCGTTCGTTTTCTTCGGCGCCATCGTGCCGCAATTCGTCGACCCGCACGCGCCGTTGCTCGGGCAGGTCGTCATCCTCGGCGTTGCTTCGCTGATCATCGAACTCGTCGTCCTGACCGCGTACGTGCTCAGCGTGGAGGCCATCCGGCTTCGTGGGATCAAGCCTGCGGCGCGCGCGCTCGCCGAGCGCATCGGCGGCGTATTTCTCCTGGGCGTCGCCGCCGCGGTTCTCGCCGAACACTCGTGAAGAAACCGCCAAGTCCGTGCCACGCCGGATGACGCCAGCTCCATCCCGGCGAACTGCCGCGGCATGGAACGATCGACGTTTCTCCTTTCCGCCGCGGTCGCGCTCACGCCGCTCGTCGTCGCTTCGAGCACGGAGATCCCGATGAAATCGATCGCCGGCATCGCCGTGCCCGACACCGATCTCGCCAATGAGGCGACCAGCATCGCGAAGGCGGCGCTCCCGCCCGAGATATTCAACCACTCGCTGCGGACGTATCTGTTCTCGCAACTCATCGCAAAGACGAAGAAGATCGACCACGATGTCGAGGTCGTGTACGTCGCCGCGATCCTCCACGATTCGGGCATGTCCGCCGCGCACATGAGCGACGCGCGTCCGTTCGAAGTCGACGGCGCATTTGTCGTACGCGATCTGCTCGCCAAGCACGGCGTGTCCGACGCGCGGATGGACGCCGCGTGGGATGCCGTCGCGCTCCACGACAATGGCTCGATCGCCGTCCACAAGCAGCCGGAAGTGCGGCTCGTCGCCTCGGGCGTCGGCGCGGATTTCGGGGCGTACCTCGATCTCATGACGCGCGATCAGATCGTCGCCATCCTCGCCGCGGCTCCGCGGACGAAGTTCATCGAGGCGTTTCTCGACGCATCCGCGGTCGTCGCGAAGAAGAAGCCGATGGCGTCGTCCCACTCGTTCGTCGCAGACGTCGGCTACAAGCGCGTTCCGGGATTCAGCCTGCCGAACTTCGTCGACGAGGTGCTATCGGGCGATCCGTTCGCGGAGTACGAGCACTGACGATCAGGTGCCCTTGTCGGCGCCGAAGTACTTGATGTACTTGATGATGAAGCGCGGCGAGGTCTGGAAGGTCGCCGCGTCGCCGTAGACGACATAGAGCTCGCCGCCCGGTACTTTGCGATGGTATGCGGCAGAGAGGTTCCACGCGTCCGCAGCGGGCAGCGCCTGGATCTGCTGCGTGGTCGATGCGAAGAGCAGCGGCGAGACCCCGATGATGCGCCGCACGCCGAACGCGAACGACTGATCCGGCCCCGACTGATACGAGTAGTCGAGTCGATCGAGCCACTGCGTGACCAGGTCGCCTGAGTCGACGAACTGCTGGGTGTCGTCGGCTTCGAGTGTCAGCGCGCCGCGCGTGCCCGTACGGACCGTCGCGCTGCGGAACCATGAGTCAAGTTCGCCGGGACCGAAACGGCCGCGGTTGAAGGCGACGAAGGACGGCAGCAAACCGTTGAGGTTGTACCCGAGCTGCACGCCTTGCTGGGTCACGGGCGTGAAGACCGGCGGCAGCAGCACGTAGCTCGATCCGGTCGACACCTGAAGGTTGAACAGCGTCCGCGTCGTCAGCGACGCGTTGACGTTGCCGTTCGTCTGGTCGAGCTCGCCCGTGTGATCGTGATAGCGTGCGAGGTCGCCGTTGAGGTCGAACTCCGTGAAGCGGTCCGTCGTCGCGAATTTGAACGGCGCGAAGAAGTTCACGTCGTAGCCGGCGATGTCGGGATGCTGGACGATGCCGTCGACCGGATCGAAATACGTGCCGACTTTGCGGATCACGGTGTTGACCGACGCACCCTGCGCGTTAAACCAGCCCGAGCCGACTTCGTAACGCTGCGACTGGTGGGCGTCGAGCACGTTCGTCCCCGCGTCATTCGAATAGCGCGCGAACACCTGAAAATCGGTGAGATTGTTCTCCGTGAAGGTCATACCGTCGGCGAGGTCGTGCACGGGTGCTTTTTCGATGACGCCGGCGCCTGCATCGACCTGGCTGCCTTGGAAGTCGATCGCCGTCCGCTGGTTCGGTGAGACGTAGTCGATCGCGTCCCCGGTATCGGTGCGGCCCGTGATCTCCGTATGCAGGGCTCCATAGCTGAAGAGGCCGTGCTGCCCTTCGACCGCGTAGCCGTCGCGCGGCGTCGGGATATTCGGAGTATAGAACTCGATGATGCCGGGGCAGCCGCCGCAGATGCCCTGCGGATAGCTGTAGACGTTCGCGCCTTGGGTGAAGAAGGGGCGGACGTCGGCGAAGATGCGCTGGAACGCCGTGGGGGCGATCGTCTGCTGATCGATTTCGACGTTCGAGTAGTCCGGATGCAGCGTTGCGACGAACGAAGTGCCGGTGACGATCGGGATCGAGATGTCGGCGCCGACACGCGACGTGTCGCCGCCGTTAGACTTCGGCGCGACCTCGCCGAGACCGT
>JANWLL010000142.1 GCA_025450855.1 Vulcanimicrobiia bacterium | reverse complement strand
CACGACGGGGAGGTCCCCGGTCGCGAAGCGCCAGAAAGATGGATATCCCATGCGCATCACCGCCATCCTGAGCCGTTGCCTCGCGACCTGCGCCGCGATGATCGTCGCCGCCGCTTGCGCGAACGCCGGTCAAGGGACGAGCATCGCACACCCGACCGCGGCACCGTCACCGACCGGGAGCGCCAGCCCCGCGCCGACAACGGATCCGCGGATCCACATCGCGACGGGCTTCACGTCATCGACGATCGCCTCGGTGTCCGGCGCACGGGAACTCGTCGGCCTTCCGAACGGCGATCTTCTCGTGGGGACGAGCGGCAGCGCGATCGTCATCGTGCCGAACGCCGAGGCGTCGGGCGCTGCGGGCGCGGCGCAGACGTTCATCTCCTTGCCCGATGCGCCGGCGAACGGCATCGCGCTTTCGCCCGACCACTCGTGGATCTACGCCGCGACGGAATACAACGTCTACCGCATACCATATAAGACGGGCGATCGCAGCGAGCCGTCGTCGTCCGCGCAGCACATAGCATCGGTGCGGACGGGTCCGATCTCGCCTGGCTCCGACGGCGACGTCCACATCACGAGCTCGGTCGCGGCGACGTCGTCGATGCTCTACGTCGGCGTGGGATCGTCGTGCAACGCGTGCGTCGAGGTCGATCCGACGCGAGCGACGATCCAAGCGATGAACGTCGACGGTTCGGGCATGCACACGCTTGCGACGCGGAACAGGAACCCGATCGCGCTCACCATCAACCCTGCGACCTCGACGTTGTGGGCGGGAGGCGCCGGTCAAGACAGGCTCGCATACGGTCATCCGTACGAGTTCATGGACGCAGTGACGCTGAAGAGCGGAAACCCCGTCGACTATGGATGGCCGGACTGCGAAGAGAATCGCCACGCGTACACGCCCGGCGCCGACTGCTCGAAAGTGGCGGTGCCGTTGGTCGAGTTCCCGGCCTACGCGACACACATCGGCGCGACGTTCTATCCCTCGGGCGCCGGCGGTACCTATCGCTTCCCGAAGTCATTCACCGGAGCGCTCTTCGTGACGTCGCACGGCTCGTGGCATTGCTGTCCGTCGAGCCCGCCCGACGTCGCATACGTGCCGATGAGCAGCGATGCGCCGTCGACGCCTGTCGACTGGAGCGATCCGACCAAGCAATGGACGGCGTTCATGTGGGGCTTCGGCTCGTCGTCCGGAACCGGCTACATCGGGCGTCCGACCGGCATCGCGGTCGGCTCGCAAGGCAGCATCTTCGTCGCCGACGACGCGAACGGCGTCATCTACCGCGTCCGGCCTTCGGGCACGCGGTGACGGTGGTGAGAGCGGAAACCACAAAGGCGATTCACGGCGAGCGGCACTTCGCCGCGCCTGAAACCATCCGCGACGTCGTCATCGGGATGTCCGACGGGCTTACGGTCCCGTTCGCGCTCGCGGCCGGCATTTCTGGCGCGATCGCCGCGTCGCACATCGTCGTCACCGCCGGCGTCGCGGAACTCGCGGCCGGTGCGATATCGATGGGCCTCGGCGGTTTCCTCGCGGCGCAGACGGATGCGGAGCACTACGAAAGCGAAGTGCAGCGCGAAGAGCGCGAAGTCGACGAGATGCCGGACGCCGAGCGCTTCGAAGTCGCGTCGATCTTCCGCAGCTACGGTCTCGAAGCGGCTGAGGCGGAGAAGGTGACGGCCGAGCTCGTCAAAGACCGGAAGCGCTGGATCGACTTCATGATGCGCTTCGAGCTCGGGCTCGAAAAACCGAATCGACGGCGCGCGCCGATCAGCGCGATCACGATCGGCGGGTCGTACGTCGTCGGCGGTCTCATCCCGCTCGTTCCGTACATGATCGTGCCGGACTCGACGCACGGCCTCTACATCTCATGCGTGATCACGGCGGTCGCGCTCGGCGTGTTCGGCGCGGCAAAGGGTAGGGCGACGGGCGTCTCGTGGCTTCGAAGCGCGACCCAGACGGTCGTCATCGGCGGCGCGGCGGCGGCCGTCGCGTTCGCACTCGCGCGATTGGTGGCGGGGGCATGATCCCGCCGGAGGCGACGCGCGCGCGACCGCCGAACGCGCCACGCACGAGCGCGGGTGCGCTTTCTGTCATTCTTGACCGGTCGAGCGGCATTCGTGTCGCTCCGCCGGCGAACGGAGTTTCGACATGACATCTTTCGTACGCAGATACACGATCGTCTCGGTGCTCATCGCGGCCGCGCTTGTCGCGGGTTGCGGCGGAGGCTCGCAGAGCTCGTCTTCGCAGGCCTCCGCGGTGCCGACCGCGACCACCGAAGCGCAGCGCGAACAAGCGGCGCTTCCGACGTCGGCGATGCAGCCGGTTCCGAAAGACCTAGGCTGCTCGGGCAGCGACGTCGTCTGGGTCAACCTGAAGTCGAAGTCGTATCACGAGAGCGGCGATCCGTACTACGGACGCACGAAGAACGGCAAGTACATGTGCAAGACAGCCGCCGACGCGGCAGGCTATCACATGGCCGGAGCGATGCACACGCATCATTCGAAGATGATGAACGGCTCCGGCGGCAATTCGCCGTCCGACAACGGCACGCCGTCCGACAACGCGACTTAACGACTCGTCGCACACATCTCGATGGAAAGGGCCTCACGTGAATAGATCGTTTATCGTCGCGATCGCCGCGTTCGGACTCGTCGTCGCCGGCTGCAACAGCCAGCAGTCGTCGAACAATGGGCCGGCGGCGGGCGGTTCCCCCGCGGGGGCGATCACGAATCCGACCGACTTCCCGCTTGCGGCCGACGCGAAGATCCTGGCGGCGAAGCCGTTCAATCAGACCGTCACCGCCGGCGGCGGGGGCGGAACGGTGTTGTCGCAAGGCGCGGGCACGTACAGCGGACATTCCGTCATCGCACAGGCGAGCGGCTCGGTCGCCGATGCGAAGGCGTGGCTGGACAAGACGGAGAGCGCACCGCCGGCTGGATACACGCACGTCGCTTCGACCCAGAACGCGCAAGCGGCAAGCGTCGCGGCGAAGTACGGCGTCACGTACGGGGTGTTCAAGAACGGGGCAAAGGGCGCGGTCATCGCGGTCATCGACACGAAGGTGGCGCACGCGAAGCTCGGTTTCCTCATCGGCCTCGCCGACAAGTACAAGATGCTTCCGCAATCGATGCGTGGTCCGATCGACGATCAAGTGAAGCAGCGTCTCGGCATGTCGATCACGGACGCGCTCGACCCGAGCGCGCCGGTCGGCATGACGCTCGAAGCCCTTCGCACCATCAACTCGAGCGATCAGCCCGCGATCGTCGAGGTCGACGCGACGAAACAGTAGCGAACAAAATGAAGCGAGCGGCGGATAAAGCCGTTCTAGCACACGCGAGGCCGGAGTTATCCTCCGGCCTCGTCATTTTCAGCGGCCGCAGACAGGTGGGGCGAGCGAAAAGCGAGTAAACACGCGCTTTCCCGTGTACCCGCCAACCGTGGAGGAACGCATGATCCGTCGCGCAGTTCTCATCGCTGTCATTTTCGCATTTTCCGCCGCGTCCGGTGTCAGCGCCGCATCCGCGGCGCCCACGGGAAGCGGCGCGGCTTCGGGTTCGAGCGCAGGCGGCGGCTCCGGTAACGGACCCGCGCCGTACGCCGATTTCGTCCAAGGCGCGACCGTTCAGAACGGTCTCTTCCCTATCGTGACAAAAGATGACAAGGTCTATCTCGTCATCTCGGCGTCGCAGCTCGGGAAGCAGTTCATCGAGACATCGGTGCCGGACACGGGTCTCGGCGGTTTCGGCCCGGCGCCCGGCGAGCCGTACGTGGCGCCCGCGCGCATGATCGAGTTCGATCGCGTCGGCGGCAAGGTCATCATGCGCTGGCCGAACACGAACTTCACCTCGGGGAGCAGCGCTGAGCGAGCGGTCGGCGTCGCGGAGTCCTTCCCGAACTCCGTCATCGCGGTCGAACCGATCTCGGCGGAAGACGCGTCGACAGGTTCGGTGGTCGTCTCGGCGAGCGCTTTCCTCGGCGACGTCGCGTACTTCGAAGCGATCTTCCAGGGTGAAGCCGACAATCCGGAGGCGGGCTATCGCCTCGATCCGAGCCGGACGTTCTTCATGCGCACGGCTGCGTTTCCGACGAACGACTTGCTCCAAGTGAGCCAGACGTGGGCGAGCCAGGCGCCGGATCTTATCGACAACGCGCCGGACGCTCGCAGCCTCGAAGTCCACATGGAGTATAATCTCGTCGCGGCGCCGGCCGACGGCTATCGGGCGCGCATCGCCGACGACCGGGTCGGCTACTTCACGCTCGCGCAGCTCGACTTCGGCACGGATCAAAACCCGCAGCGTCAGACATTCTTCCTGTCGCGCTGGAACTTCATGCCGGCGACGCCCGGAAAACCGTCCGTCGCGACGCACCCGCTCATCTTCACGCTGAGCAAAGACGTTCCGCCGGAATATCGCGAGCCGATCAAAGATGCGCTCATGACCTGGAACAACGCGTTCAAACGCGTCGGCATCTTGAACGCGATCCAAGTGCAGGATCAGCCGGCCGACCCGAGCTGGGATCCGGAAGACATGCGGCATAACATGGTCCGCTGGTTCGACTCGTCGTCACCGCAATACGGCGCCGAGGCGCTCATCGTGAACGACCCGCGCACCGGCGAAGAGATCAACGCGGGCATCAACATCGACTCGGTCGTCGGGACCGGATACAACGCCACGTACACGTACTGGGTCGCGCCGACGCGCGGCCTGCCCGATGATCCGACGGCTCGCAAAGCGTTCGGACTCCAGAACCTGCGCGCGCTCGTCTTGCACGAGTCCGGCCACGACATGGGCCTGCAGCACAACTTCATCGGATCGATGGCGTACACCGCGAAAGAGCTGCAGTCGAAGTCGTACACGGACACGATGGGCATCGCGTCGTCGGTCATGGAATACGCGCCGATCAACCTTTGGCCGAAGGGCACGCCGCAGGGCGATTACGCGCAGATCGTGCTCGGTCCGTACGACTATCACGCGATCGACTACGGCTACACGTACATCGCGGGCGCGGGCACGCCGCAGCAAGAGCTGCCGGCGCTGCGCCGCATCGCGTCGCAGTGGGCGACTCCCGATCTGACGTTCGCCTCCGACGAAGACGTCGCGTTCGGGAACGGGCACGCGATCGATCCGCGCGTCCAGCAGGACGACCTCACCAACGATCCGCTCGGCTGGTGCTCGGTGCAGATGGGCGCCGAGCACACGGTCATGGACGCGGTGGCGTCGCGCTTCCCGCGCTACGAGCAGCCGAATCAGGACGCGCGTTTGGCGTTCAGCGTGCCGTTCCGGCAGTACGTCCGGTGCGCCGACATGACGGCGCACGTAATCGGCGGCGAGTACCTCTCGCGTGGCCGCCGCGGCGATCCGCACGAAAGCCCGGGCCTGACCGCCGTGCCGCGGAGCGACGAAGCCCGCGCGTGGAAGGTGCTCGACCAGTACCTATTTTCGGATAGTGCGTGGCGCTACAATCCGTCGGTGCTCACGCAGCTGACGTACACCGAACAGAGCACGATCGGCGGATTCGCGACGTGGGCGTACAACCCGGGCGGCCGGCACGACGTCGACGTCGTCGGGCTCGCGGCAGCAGCACAGGACTCGGCGCTCTCCGAGTTCTTCGCGCCGCTGACGCTATCGCGCATCGATGACCTGCAGACCAAGTACGCGGGCGGGAAGACGATGACGATATCCGACCTGTTCGACTGGGCGCAAGCGTCGGTCTTCGGCGACATCGCGAACGGCCGCGCGTCGCAAGACGGCGTCGTCATGCGCAACCTGCAGGCGCGTTACGCGAAACGCCTCGGCGCTTTGTGGACGTCGCCGCAGCAGGGAACGCCCGACGACGCCCGAGCGCTCGCGCGGCTCGAGCTCGATGTGCTGCGTAACGATTGCCGGTCGGCGCTCGGCAGACCGTCTCTCGACGAGCTGACGCGCGCACACCTCGAGGAGCTCGACGCGATCGCAGGCCAGGCGCTCAACGCCCAGGCGGTCATCCACTAAAGCGGGATGGATGGAGCGGTCGACCTTCACGGTCGACCGCCGTAGCCTTCCCACCGGGAAATGTAGTAGGCCGAGCGAAGCTCGGCATCTATGGCGATGACCAGGCGAGCAAAGAAGCAAGGCACAGCTTCGTTCACCGGCTTCTCGAAAGCCGGTATGCGCTTTCTCGCCGATCTCGCGAAGCACAACGATCGTTCGTGGTTCTTGCCGCGCAAGCACGTCTACGAGACCGAGCTGCTCGAACCGCTGCAAGCGCTCGTCGCGGATACGTCCGAGGCGCTGCGCTTAGCGAAGATCCCGATAGGCGCGGTCCCGACCAAATCGATATTCCGGATCTACCGCGACATCCGGTTCTCGCGCGACAAGAGCCCCTACAAGACGAATCTCGGCGCGTATCTCGCGCCGACTGCCGGCGAACCGCACGAAGCGCCGGGCGGCATCTACATCCACATCCAGCCGAATCGGTCATTCGTCGCGGTCGCGTTCTATGAGCTCGACAAAGAACGGCTCAACCGCTGGCGCACCGCGATGGCGAAAGATCCGAAGGCTTTCCAGACGATGGTTCGCGCGCTCGAGCGGAACGGTCTGAAGATCTCGCAAGAGCACGTCGCGCTCAAACGCATGCCGCGCGGCTTCGAAGATCAGGTTGACAGCCCGATCGCGCGCTACTTCCGCCTCGGCTCTTTCACGACCGGCGAAGAGCTGGCCGACGGCGACGTCGGGAGCAAACGGCTGATCAGCCGCGTCGTAGCGGTCGCGAAGAAGGCGAAACCGCTGCTGGCATACGGAGCGAAGATCGGCTAGCGGGCCTCGACGATGAGCAGCATCTCACCCGCGGCGCTCGCTTACGCGCGCAAACACGACCTCCACGCGCTCGTCGTTTCGCACGATGGCCGCATCATCGAGGAAGCGTACGGCGACGGCTGCGACGGATCGACGCCACATCCACTATATAGCGGCGCGAAGAGCTTCTGGGGTGTCACCGCCTTGTGCGCCCAAAATGATGGCCTGCTCGATCTCGACGAGCGTGTCGCCGAGACGTTCGCGGCTTGGGGCCTCGAGCCGTGGAAGAGCAAGGTGACGCTGCGCGAGCTCTTGCAGCTGACGAGCGGGATCGGGTTCGGCGGCATGGGTCTCGCGGTCCCTACGTATGCCAAAGCGCTTGACGTCGAGCTGAAGAACGAGCCGGGCTCGAAGTTCACGTACGGCGGGATACCGCTCCAGGTCTTTGGCGCCGTCTTAGCGCGCAAGCTCGAGGCTGCCGGCGAGACGCCGCACGACTATCTCGCACGGCGCGTCCTCGACCCGGCCGGCCTGCGAGTCGGCAAGTGGCGAACGCTCGGTGACGGCAGCAAGCCCCTGCCGACCGGAGCGTTCGTCGCGCCGCTCGAGTGGATCAAGTACGGGCAGTTCGTCTGCGAACGGCATTCGGACTTCGCGCCTTGCTTCAAAGGATCGAAGGCGAATGCGCGCTACGGTCTGGGCTGGTGGCTCGGCGTGAAGAACGCGCCCGACGATCTCTTCTACGCGAGTGGCGCGGCCGGACAGGCGATGTACGTCATCCCTTCGCGCAGCCTCGTCATCGTGCACTTCGCGAAGTCGTCATCGTACAAGCACGAGGCGTTTCTCAAACTCGTCTTCGCGTCTTGATCTGATGGAAACAGCGCTCGGCGCGAAGCCTCGGCCGAACATCGCCGACATCGCCCTGTACTTCCTGCGGCTCGGCGCGCTCGGATTCGGCGGGCCGGTCGCGCTCGCGAATCACATCCGAGCCGACCTCGTCGACGATCGACGCTGGCTTTCACCGCAAGAGTACGATGAAGGGCTCGCGATCGCGACCGCCTGCCCGGGGCCGCTCGCGTATCAGCTGGGCATCTATTGCGGCTACGTGCTGCGCGGCCTCGGCGGCGCGCTCGCGGCAGCGGTCGCGTTCGCGGTGGCGCCTTTCATCATCGTGGTCGTCGCGGGTTGGTTCTACGTCCGTTACGAGAACGCGTGGGAGGTGCGCGGTCTTTTCTATGGCGTCGGCCCGGTCGTCGTCGCGCTCATCGTCAAAGCATGCTGGAACCTCGCGCAGAAGACCATCAAGTCGGACGTGCTCGCGTGGGCCATCGCCGCGCTCGGGTGCGCGATAACGCTCGTCGTGCAACGCGAGCTGACCGTGATATTCGTGGCGTCCGGCATCGTCGGCATATTCCTTTTCGCACCTCCGGACAAGGCGGCACCCGGGGGCGGGCCACCCCCAGCGAAGCAGGTCGTGTCGCGTTCGGTTTTTCCGTTGTTCGGAGCGATCGCGCTTGGCGCAAGTGGGGTGTTGCCGCTCCAACTGTTCTGGTTCTTCTTCCGAACGGGGCTGCTCGTCTTCGGCAGCGGGCTCGTCATCGTGCCGTTTCTCAAAGCGTACGTCGTCGACCAATATCACTGGCTCGACGAGCGCCAGTTCCTCGACTCCGTCGCCATCGGCATGATGACGCCGGGGCCCGTCGTCATCACCGCGTCATTCGTCGGCTACCTCATGAGCGGTCTCGCAGGCGCGTTCGCGGCGACCATCGGTATCTTCTCACCGTCGTTCTTGTTCACCGTCATCGGAACCCCGCTGCTGCGGCGATACCGGTCGAACTCACGACTGCAAGGGTTCGTCCGAGGCGTCTCCGTCGCGGTCGTCGGCGTGCTCGTCGGCACGTCGTACCTCGTAGGCCGGACGGCGATCGGGGACTTTCTGACGATCGCGCTCGGTGCCGGTGCGCTCGCCTCGGCGCTCTTCCTCAAGCGACTGCCCGATGCGCTGCTCGTCGCGTGCGGCGCGGCGATCGGCCTGATCGCATATCCGCTCTTGCAGCCGCAGTGGCTGCTCCACTAGAAGCTTTCGACCTCGACCAAAGGAGACTCACCATGAAATATGTCACGAAGAAGAACGCAAACGTCGATCGGATCGCCTGCCCGTGGCTCATCAAACGCTTCGTCGATCCGGATGCGGAGTTCTTATACGTCGACCGCGATGACGTCATGAGCGTCGCGCAGACGGAAGGGGCCACCCCGTACGACGTGCCGGGCGTGGAGCTCGGTCACGTCGCCGGACGATGCAGCTTCGAATCCATCCTCGTGTGGAGCAAGGTCGACGATCCCGCGCTCGAACTGGTCGCCAGGATCGTCCACGGCGCGGACGTATCCGAAGATATCGCCATCGAACCCGAGGCTGCCGGATTGCGCGCCATCGCTCACGGTTTCGCGACGCTCCATGGCGACGACGATCACCGCAAGCTCGCGCTCGAGACGCCGATGTACGACGCGCTCTACGCCTGGTGCCAGAGCCGCGTTGCGGAGCGATTGGTCCGATAGCCAGCACGTTCGCCTTCGTCGTCGCGGCGAAGGTCGTCCGCTCGTTCGGCTACGGTCTGCTTTCGGTCGCACTCGCGCTGTATCTCGCAAGCGCAGGCTTCGGGCCGCTCGCGATCGGCGCGACGTTGAGCCTCGCGCTCCTCGCCGGCGCCGTGTTTCTGACATTGTCCGCCCCGCTCGTCCGCAGGCTCGGCGCGCGGACGACGCTCGTCGTCGCTGCTTTCGCGATGTCCGCGGCAGGCGCGCTCCTATCGTACCACGATCATCCGTTTGTCATCCTCATCGCGTGCCTCTTCGGTACGCTGAGCGCGGGCGGTCAAGAAGTCGGTCCGTTCGCGGCGATCGAACAGCACGCGATCGCGTCGTCGTCGTCAGCCCCGAGCGCGCATGCGTTCGCGAACTACAATCTCGCCGGCGCCTTCGCGCTCGCCTTCGGCGCGCTCGCAGCCGGCGCGATCTCCTCGCCGTGGATCCCCTGGGCGTACGCGTCGTGCGGCGTCATCCTCGCGGTGCTCTATGCGGCGATGCCGGCGATAGCGACGCCGCCTCCGCAAGAAACGAGCGCGCATGCCGGCATACGGTTCGGCACTTCCGAGCGGCTTGCGGCGCTCTTCGGTGTCGATGCTCTGGCCGGCGGATTCGTCGTGCAGAGCTTTCTCGCATATTGGCTTCACGTGCGCTACGGAGCGGATCAGCAGATCCTCGCGATCGTGCTCTTCGCGGCGAACACGCTCTCGGCGCTTTCGTATCCCGTCGCCGCGTGGCTCTCTACGAAGATCGGGCTGCTGAGGACGATGGTCTTCACGCACTTGCCATCGAACATCTTGTTGTGCATCGTGCCGCTCATGCCGACCTTCGAGTCGGCGACGGCCGTCTTGTTGGCGCGCTTCGCGCTCTCGCAGATGGACGTGCCGACGCGCCAAGCATTCGCCATGGACGCGGTGCCGCCGTCAGAGCGCGTGCACGCCGCCGCGTTGACGAACGCCGTGCGGCCGGCGGCCGCCGCCGTGGCGCCGATCTTCGCGGGCCTCTCGCTCGCGACCGCGGCGATCGGCGCGCCCTTCTTCATCGCCGGCGGTCTGAAGATCGTATACGACATCGCGATCTTCAGGGCGTTCAAACGCCTGAAAACGTCGCAAGACTAGGAAGCGGCACGGAGGGGGCGAAATCTCGACACGACGGCGGGGCTGGACTATCAGCCTCGGCAGTCGTCGCATGAACCTGCGTGCTCGCGAAAAGAGCGATAGTGTCTGAGACGATAGCAGCCCGCAAGCACCTGCCCACCGGCACGGTCACGTTCCTGTTCACGGATATAGAAGGTTCGACCGAGCGCTGGGAGCGTCATCGCGAGGCGATGAAAGGTGCCGTCCGCAGGCACGGCGAGATCCTCCAAGCATCGATCGAAGACCATGACGGCCACGTCTTCAAGACGGTGGGTGATGCGTTTTGCGCGTCGTTCCACAATGTCGCTGACGCGATCACAGCGTCACTCGCTGCGCAGCAGCGGCTTGAGGCCGAGGACTGGTCGGGCATCGACGGTCTCAAAGTGCGGATGGCGATCCACACGGGGCATACCGACGAACGCGATGGCGACTACTTCGGACCGGCCGTCAACCGCGTGGCGCGACTGCTCGCGATCGGCCACGGAGGCCAAGTGCTCGTGTCGGGTGCGAGCGCCGATCTGTCGCAAGGCGAGCTGCCGCCGCGGGCCGCGCTGCGCGATCTCGGCGAGCACCGTCTCAAAGACCTGACCCATCCCGAGCAAGTCTATCAGCTCGTCGCGCCCGGGCTCGCGTCGGAATTTCCACCGCTGCGCTCGCTGGAAGCCCTGCCGAACAACTTGCCGCTGCAGATCACGAGCTTCATCGGCCGCGACGTCGAGATCCTCACCGTTTCGGAGCTGCTTGTCAAGCACCGCCTCGTCACGCTCGTCGGTGCGGGCGGGGTCGGCAAGACGCGTCTCGCGCTCCAGGTCGGCGCCGATCTGCTCGACCGCTACGAGGACGGCGTCTGGCTCGTGGAACTCGCGCCGCTGTCGGATAACGACCTCATCCCGAGCACGGTCGCGTCGGTCTTCCACGTCGGCGAGGCCGCGAACCGGACGATAACCGAGGCGATCGTCCACGCCCTCAAGGCGCGTCGCGCGCTCATCGTCTTCGATAACTGCGAGCACGTCGTCGAACCGGCCGCGCGACTTATCGACGCGATCCTGCGGAGCTGTCCGCACGTCCGTATCATCGCGACGACGCGCCAAGGCCTTGGCATAGCCGGCGAGGCGGTCCACCGAGTCGCTTCGCTCGCCGTGCCGGAGACTGGCGGGCACCTGACAGCCGAGGATGCGATGCGTCACGGAGCGATCGCGCTCTTCGTCGAGCGGGCGATCGCGGCGACCGAGTCGTTCCGGCTTACTGACGAGAACGCGCCGGTCGTCGCGCGCTTGTGCAACCGGCTCGACGGCATCGCGCTCGCGATCGAGCTCGCCGCGCCTCGCCTCAAAGCGTTGAGCCTCGAGCAGCTCGAGACGAAGCTCAGCGAGCGGTTCCGCATCCTCACCGGAGGGAGCCGCACGGCGCTCCCCAGGCAGCAGACGATGCGAGCGCTCGTCGACTGGAGCTACGACCTCTTGACGGACGACGAGAAGATGCTCTTCCGCCGCGTCGCGGTCTTCGCGGGCGGATGGTCGCTCGACGCTGCGTCAGCGGTCTGCTCGGACGACAAGATCGAGGAATGGGCGGTGCTCGATCTGCTCCAATCGCTCGTCGACAAGTCGATGGTCGTCGCGAAGCTTTCGGGCTCGGAGCAGCGCTACCGCCTGCTCGAGTCGACGCGCCAGTACGCGCACGAACTGCTCGTGAAGAGCGGCGAGCTCGAGCCGATGCAGGTGCGCCATGCGAAATGGTTCCTCGAGTTCGCCAGGCGCGCCGAATCCGTCCGCGACTCGACGCCGACGAAGGCCTGGCTCAACTCCGTCGATCCCGAACTCGACAACCTCCGCGCCGCGCTCGATTGGGCGCTCGCCGACAAGAACGACGTCGAGCTTGGAGCCGCGCTCGCGGCGAACATGTTCGGGTACTGGTTCATCGCCGGTTACGAGTCCGAAGGGCGCCCCCGTGTCGCGGCGGCGCTCGCTCTGAGCGGAGAGATCAAGTCGAAAGCGACGCTCGCGGCGTTGTGGATCGGACGATACCGCCTTTCCAGTTTGGCGATCTCGTCGTGGGCCCAGCTTCGGGAAGACGCGGAGCACGCGCTTCGGTTGAACCGGGAACTCGGTGACGTCGCAGGGACTCGCGCCGCCCTTTCCTCGATCGCCGAGACGTGCTTGCGCCAGCTCCAGCACGACGAGGCGCAGCGATATCTGGACGAAGCGCTCGTGCTCGCGGAGCAACTGAAGAGCCGGAACGCAATAGGAAACGTCAAGTCGGCGATGGCCCGTAACCTCCATTTCGCCGGGAAGACAAGTGAAGCGCGCACGCTCTACGCCGACGTCCTCGCGATCGCTCGTGCGACCGGCAACGACCGGCTTCGCTCGACCGTCGTGAGCAATCTTGCCGAGGTCGAGTTCTCGACGGGCGACGCTGCACGCGCTGCAGAGGTCGCGCGCGAGAACCTCGACGTCATCGGCGCGAATCGGTTCATCGTCTTCAACAACTTGGCGGGCTATCTGAGCGCGTTGGCGCAGTTCGACGAAGTCCGCGTGCGCGCAAGGGAGGGCCTGAGGATCGCACGCGACGCACAAGCCGCATCGCACGGCGCGATCAGCATCATGCACCTCGCTCGGGTCGCGGTGGAAAAAGGCGATGCGAGGCTCGGCGCCGCGCTGCTCGGGTATTGCGACGAGACGTTCGCGCGCAATGACTTCGGCATCGAGTATACCGAGCAGTTCTCGCACGACGAGCTCGTGGCGGTCCTCCGCTCATCGCTCGGCGACGATGAGCTAGCAAGGCTGCGCGCTTCCGGAGCCCGCATGAGCGAGGATCAGGCGGTCGAAGAGGCGCTTCGGATCTGACATCATAAAGACGCGGCGTGCCGTCCCTGACCTACGCGACACCTGCCCTGCTCGTCATCGCCGTCGCAGCGGTCGGCGTTCTCCATACGCTCGTACCCGATCATTGGGTTCCGATCGCTCTCGTCTCGAGGCAGCAGGGCTGGACGCGCTCGCAGACCGCGCGCGCGGCTGCGATCGCCGGCGTCGGCCACACCGTTTCGACGCTCGTCATCGCGCTCTTGGTCTGGATCGCCGGCGCGCTATTCGCGGAGCGATTCGGTCGCGCGGTCGACCTCGTCACGAGTTGGGCGCTCATCCTCTTCGGCGCGTGGGTCGTCATAGGCGCGTTGCGTGAGCTTCGTGAGGAAAGCGCGTCGTGGGCGGCTGGGGCCGACGCGGATCCTGCCGAACGCCGCGGGCACGCGCACCGGCACCGGCACGGAAGTCTCATCCACGCGCACTGGCATACGCACGGGCCTGCGGACTGGCACGAAGCCGCAACCGTCGTCGCCGATGCGCCGCCAGAGCACGTGCACGAGCATCCGACGTCGTCGCGGACCGCGTTGCTTCTCATTGTCGGGTCATCGCCGATGGTCGAAGGCATTCCCGCGTTCTTCGCCGCCTCGCGCTTCGGGCCGGGGCTCATCGCGCTCATGTCTGCGGTCTTCGCCGTGTCGACCATCGCGACGTATGTGGCGCTATGCGTCGCCTCGGCGAGCGGGCTCCAGCAGTTGAGCATCGGTCCGCTCGAGCGTTACGGTGAGGTGCTCAGCGGCGGTCTCATCATGGCCCTTGGAATCGTCTTCCTCTTCCTGCACTGACACCTCACACTAGGGAGGTCACGACATGCCGGTCACGGTCCTTGACGAGCGGACTGCACTCGTCGTCATCGATATCCAACGCAGCGTCATCGGTCTGCCGACCTTCCAGCCGACGGCGGGCATCGTGCAGCGGTGCGGCAGCTTGGCGAAGGCGTTTCGCCGAGCCGTAAGGCCGGTCGTCCTCGTCAATGTCGAATGGCGCCCAGAGATCATGCTCGCGCCGCGCGCCGACGCGAAGCCGCCTCCCAGAACGCCGACGCCCGATTTCGCGAAACTCGCCGACGACTTGGAAGCGGATCCCGCGAGCGACATCTTCATCACGAAGCGCCAGTGGGGCGCTTTCTACGGCACCGAGCTCGACTTGCAATTGCGCCGGCGCAAGGTGACGGGCATCGTCATGTGCGGGATCGCGACGAGCATCGGCGTCGAGTCGACGGCGCGCGACGCGTTCGAACGCGGCTACAATCTGACGTTCGCCTCGGACGCGATGACGGATCTCTTCGAAGACGCGCACCAGAACGCGATCAACCGTATATTCCCGCGCATCGGCGAGATCGGCACGACCGATGAGATCGTCGCGAAACTAAGGACATGAATGAAGGCGCGTTCGAAATACGCCCGGTCGGCGTCGTCCGATCGACGATCAAGCGGCGAGGCGACGGGCCGAAGCAGGGTCGCGAGGGCGCCCAGGATGCGTGGCTTGAGATCGAAGCCGAGGTCGTGGGCGGCATCGAGGGCATCTCGACAGGCGACGAAGTCATCGTCATCACTTGGCTGCATCTCGCGCGCCGCGACGAACTGAAAGTGCATCCTCGAGGCGATACGGCGAAACCGCTCACAGGCGTCTTCGATACGCGATCGCCCGACCGGCCGAATCCGATCGGGCTGCATCGCGTCGTAGTGCGCGAGATCGCCGGCCCCCGTCTTCGCGTCGGACCCCTCGAAGCGATCGACGGCACGCCAATCGTCGACATAAAACCGGCGCTGGACGGCTGGGACGACTTCTGACTAGGACGTCGGCGGCTTGTAGACGACCGATTTCTTCGCGACCTGGTCGACTTCTTCGGGCGTCAACAACACGGTCGTGCGGACGTTCGCGACAGCGCCGCTCGCCGCAGCATTCAACGCGACGGCGCTCGCGCTGACGCTGTCGGGCATGTCGCCGATGATGATGAAGTCATCCTTGCCGAACGCGAAGTAGAGGACTTCGAGGCGCCCGCCGACGCTCTCCATGAGTTTGGCGATCGCTTCGCGCCGCGCGGATCCACCCTGTTTGAGCAGCCCCTTGTGGCCATCGACGGAATAACTGCCTTGGACGAGATACTTGGGCATGCGGATATCACCCCTTTCTGACGCCCGTCCGTTCTGCGCGCGAAGCGAGATGCATCCGAAGCACATGTTCGATGAGGTTTCATATCAGATATCCGCGGCCAACGGTTGGCAGGGCGGAGAAAAACCCGTCCTTGCCTGACAACCGCATGCCAGCGACAGGCGGGCGTTCGACACGAGGGTAAACAAACGCGCACATCTCCCCCACGTGCTTTGAGGAGTCGGACTATGACTGGCATTCGAATTGCGGCGGCATTCGTGTCGCTCGGCGCAATCGCGCTTATCAGCGGCTGTTCGAGCTCGAGCGGATCGTCGGCCATCGCGCCGTCCGTGCTCGCGCCGGTCCACTCAGTGTCGCAGATGCGCACACAAGCGAGCTTTTATAGCTGTCCGGCGCACGGGGGACTGAAATATGTGTCCGACTACAACAACAATGCCATCAACATCTACGCCGGCAACTTCAACGGGCAAGCGCCGTGCGGCGTGCTGACGTCGCACGTGTCGGCGCCCTGGGGGATGTCCGTCGACGCCGCGACGCACGACCTCTACGTCGCGAACGACTTCGGCCATGACATCCTCGTGTTCCATCGTGGCCAGACAGCGCCGTATGACACGTACAAGGATCCGACCGGTCAGGATCCGGTCGACGTCGTCCTCGCGCCTGACGGGACCGTCATCGCATCGAACCTCGTCCGCGAAAATCTCCTCGAGGACGGGTCGCTATCGACGTGGATCGCCGGTCCGAACGGCGGCTCGTTCGTCGGCAACTTCGCGATGCCGACCGGTGGTGTCGGCCTATATCTAGCGGTGCGCGCAGACGGCACGGTCTTCTTCGACAAGCTCGAGGGCCAGACGAACATCGGGAGCCTATGGTCCGTTTCATGCCCCGCTGGCGCGTGCGGAAGCCAGACGGAGGTGATCGGCGCGACGCTCGCCGGTCCGAACGGGCTGGCTGTCGACTCGGGCGGCGATCTTCGGCTCGACGAAGCCGGCTCGGGCCTTGCGGACACGTTCGAGCTGCCGCGTACGCACGCGAAGTCGTTCCAGGTCATGGGCTCGCCGACGGGCTTGGCGATCAACGAGTTCGAGCACCACTGGTTCGTCGCCGACGGCCTCAATAACCAGGCGGAGGAGTACCTCTACCCGGGCGGCACGCTCATCGGCGTCGTGGCCGGAAATTCCGGCGGCGGCACGTTCGGCGTCGCCGTCGACCCGGACCGCGTGCGCTAGGGCGACTTCATCGCCGCCTGAAGCTTCGAAAGATCGGCGTCGCTCAGTGCCTTCAAGTCGTCGAATGCGGCGTATTCCGCTTTCGTCGGCGCCTGGTAGGCGTTGTCGAGCGAATTCATCAGGAACGCGAGCTGTTCGTGGAGCCGCGACTCGTAGAGCAGATCGCCCTCGCTCGACCTGATGTTGAACTGCACGAGGTCGTCCAAGACAGCGTCGACCTGCGCGCGTTGCGCGGCCGGCATCCGATCGCGCGCCGCGAGCGCCGCGTTCACCGACTTGTCGAGCGAGTCGAGATAGTCGCTGATCCGCATCGCGAACGTCAGTCGCGCTTGCAGATCGCCCGCCGCGGGATGCAGCCGCGGGTCGAGCGCGACGTGAAACGTCTTGCGTGTCGCCTTTCCGCCGTAGTCGAGGACCGCGGTGTACGCGCCGGGCACGATCGTCGGGCCGATCATGCCCGAGCTGAAGTCGTCAGCCGTCGCGTTGTGCAGACCGGTCACTTCCGTCGCCGCCGGATAGCGAAGATCCCACTCGAACTTGTTCATACCGGGCTTGATCGCGGTGAGTTTGTGCAAGTCGTACGCGGTCTGCGACGGTTGATCGAGCAACGCGCGTTCGGCGAAGGATAGCTCCTTCGGCTTCTTGTCCTTCAAATGGAGATCGAACGAGCGCACCGTCTTGCCGCCGGCGTCGAGGAACGTCAACTTCACCGGCGTCTTGCCGTCGTAGCCTTTCGGGATGTCGAAGTACACGCTCGCGCCGTAGTCCGGGTTGTCCCCGAGATTCGGGATCGGGAATCCCGGCTGGCCGTATGCGTGCGAAAGCCACGCGGTTTCGGGCGCGAAGAGCTGCGCGGCCGACTGCGTCATGCTCGATCCGCGAGCGAGCTGCTCGAGGAGCGCGAGGTCGTCGAGGATCCAAAACGCGCGGCCATGCGTCGCGGCGGCGACCTCGCCCTGACGCGCATCGATCTCCAGATCGCGCACCTGTACGCCGGGCAGATCGAGCGTGATCGGCTGCCACTGCGATCCGCCGTCGAGGCTCACGTAAACCGTGCTTCGCGTGCCGGCGAACATCACGCGCGGTTCGCGTGGATCTTGGCGGACGACGAAGACGTATTGGTCCGACGGGATTCCGGACGTCATCGTCGTCCATGTCGCGCCGTAGTCCGTCGTCTTATAGATGTACGGATGGAAGTCGTCCCACATGTATCTCGATGCCGTGACGAACGCGGTGCCTTGGTCCGTGTGCGACGGCTCGATGCTGCTGATCT
>JANWLL010000141.1 GCA_025450855.1 Vulcanimicrobiia bacterium | reverse complement strand
GGTCTCGTCTGCCTCGATCCGCGCGAACTCCACTCGTTCGCGCAGTCGCTGCGCGGGCCGGCGTGGTTCAACGAGAACATCTCCATGTCGCACACGCTCGGGCGGGGACGGATCGGCGTCACGGTGACGAACGTCTTCGACGACATCACGAACCCCGTTCCGAGCGCGAACTTCAACTACATCAACACGAACAGCAGCACCGGCGGTTGGCAACCGTCGAGCCGCTGTCCGGGGGGCTCGTGCTTCGACTCGTACCTGCAGGCACCGAACGCGTTCGCCTATCCGGTCAACGGCTATTACCGGCAACAGTCGCTGACGCCGCGCCAGGTGAACTTCTGGTGGAAGATCAGCATGTAGCCGAACTCGATAGATGGGCGTTGTCAAGACTTGTCTTCGTTCAAATCACGTGCTACTCTAGGTCCAACCCTGGGGTGTGCGCCGGCCTGCTGTCGGTGATTGAACCAACACAGTCACCAACGGGAGCCGCGGCTCCGATCCGCCTTGTGCAAGCCCTCCTCGAGAGGGAAGCCTGAACAGCGGTAGGGCGGGCACCCACCTGCGCGAGCGGGTTCAAATCTCGGGTAGGCAGCGGCTCTTCGGGGATAGATGAAGGCCCGGCACTTAGTGCCGGGCCTATCATGTGCTGTTCGTGCATGCCGAGTTCACACTACCGGTCCGCGGTCCGCAGCCGTTCCAAGCCGGCCCCAACGGCTTTGTCTTCATCGGCCCCGGACGTTTCTAGCGTCATGAATCCTATGAACCCGCGCCGCCGCATCGTGAGAGCGGCACCCGCATCGGTGTCGCCGCCGCGCGCGATCGCGACGACGATCTCATCGAAGAGAACATCGCCATCTCCCGATGGCGAGAGCGCCGCGCTCACATCCTGCGCCAAGCGCAGCCACGCGGAGTCGCACTCCTTCAACGCGCGCTTGCAGTCCGTCGGCGACGACACGAGCGACCCCGAGCGCGGCTCGAGCGCGAGGGTCACGTTTTTCTCTTTCGCCGCGTGCGAAATCGTCTTGAGACCGCGGATGAGCTCACGCCACGCGATGCCGGGGGAGCCGGTCGACGCGCCGCACGAGACCCGGAGGAGCGGTGCGCCGAGCGAGACGGCGTTGCCGATCCACGTCTCGATGAGCGAGATTTGAGCGTCGACGTCCGCGTCGCCCCCGATCTCGCCGTCTATTGCGACGGCCGCGACAGTGAGGCCGCGATCGGCGCATAGCTTGCGGATCTGTGCGAGGTAGTCCCAGTCGGTCCGCGGAAAGTGCGCGCTCGCAAAGTCGACGCCGTCAAGCGCTAGTCGAGCGCAGCGGTCGACCCACTCGAGCTGCGTGAGATCGCCTGATTGAATCGCGCGCGCATACGACCGAGAGCTGCAGCAGATCTTCATCGGTGGCCCGCCGCTTTCTTCGGGCCGCCGGTCAACCCTGCCCGAGCGCGAGCACGTGCGCGATGAGCCGCATCGTGTGCGTCGGCGAGACCTTCGTCGATCTGCTCGGCGAGCCGGAGCTCGCCGACATCGGCGCAAGCGAGTACTTCCAACGCGCGGCGGGCGGCGCCGTCTCCAACGTGGCGATCGGCGTCGCGCGGCTCGGCGGCGACGTCGCGTTTGTCGGCGCCGTCGGGCGCGATCCGTTCGGCAAGTTCCTCGTCCGCACGCTCGCTCATGAGAACGTCGGCGTCGACGGCGTGCGCACCGTCGACACTGCCACATCGCTCATCTTCGTCGCGCGCGGACGCGACGGCGCGCGCGAGTTCTATCCCGTGGGCTGCCCGGGGGCGGATGTCCGCCTATCACCCGACGACCTCGACGTCGCCGAACTGGGTAAAGCGAGGTGCATCCACTTCGGCGGCGTGACGCTCGCAGACCAGCCGGGGCGAAGCGCCTGCCTTGCGGCCGCCACGATCGGACGCGAGCACGGACTCGTCACCTTCGATCCGAATCCGCGACCTGCGATCTTCGGCAGCGTCACGCAGATGCGAACCGTGCTCATGGAAGCGTGCGAAGCGGCGCACCTCGTCAAGTGCTCGGAAGAAGACCTCGATGCGCTCGGCATCAGCGGTCGCGACCCGGCGAAGCTTCTTCGAGGAAGCGTGCGGGCGGCAGTCGTCACGGCCGGTTCGAGCGGTTGCCGCTTTGCGACCGCCGCCGGCGGAGCCGGAGAGGTGCGTGCCCCTCGGGTCGACGTCGTCGACACGACCGGCGCGGGCGACGCGTTCATGGCGGCGCTCATATGGCGCTTGTGCGAGCATCACAAGAGCGACATCGGCGCAGAGTCGATCGCTGAAGCGGCCGTGTGGGCGACGGCGGCGGGCGCGCTCGCGTGTACGCGTGTCGGCGCGATCGACGGGCTGCCGCGCGCCGACGAAGTCGAGGCGATGACGGGTGCGGCGCGTGGACGATAACCCGAGCGCACCGATGTTGCTCTTCGTCTGCATGGGCAATATCTGCCGCAGTCCGATGGCCGAGGCGATCGCGATCGACACGGCCAAACGCGACGACGTCGACGTCCGCGTGTCGAGCGCCGGCATGTCGGCGCTCGAAGGTCACGAGGCCACCGAGTTGACGCGCGAAGCGCTCGCGAACATAGGCCTTACCATCGACGATCATCGCGCCCGGCAACTGACGCGCGAGCTCGTCACCGATTCCGCGCTCGTCGTCACGGCGACGAATCGTCAGCGCAGCGACCTCCACCACTTCTTCCAAGCCGACCACGCCAAGATCGTGAGCTTCGACGACGTCACCGGTCTCGGCGACTTGACCGACCCTTACGGATCCGGTCCGGACGCGTTCGCACGAACGGCGTCTTTGCTCAAGCGGGGAATGCCGGCGATATTTTCTGCCTTACGTGAAAGAACCTGAGCGATGTGACGGACGAGGGACGGTGCAAAGGTCGGTCTGCGCGCCGACGGGAACCTAGCCGATGAACATGGCCGGAAAACAATTCAAGATCGCATTAGGCGCAGACCACGCCGGATTCGTGTACAAGACGCGGATCGGCGAGCGTCTGCGGCAATTGGGGCACGAAGTCGTCGACTTCGGAACGTACTCGACGGAGCCGGTGGACTACCCGCTCGTCGGCTTCAAGGTCGGCGAAGCGGTCGGATCGGGTGAGTTCGAGCGCGGCGTGCTCGTCTGCGGCTCGAGTCTCGGCATCTGCATGGCGGCCAACAAGGTGCGCGGCGTCCGTGCGGCGTCGATCGTCGAGCCCTACTCCGCGAAGCTGTCGCGCCAGCACAACGACTGCAACGTCGCCTGCTTCTCCGAACGTCTCACGGGCTGGGATATGGTAGAAGAGTGCCTCGACGTCTGGCTCAATACCGAGGCTGAAGGCGGCAGGCACGCGCGACGAGTGAAAGAGATCGACGACTACGGCGTCGAGACTGCGGAGAGCGCGCGATGACCGCTCGAACGCTCGAACAATCCGCGCTCGCGTCGCAAGACCCCGAGATCTTCGACGCCATCCGCAACGAGGAAGAGCGCCAGCGCAAGAACCTCGAGCTCATCGCCTCGGAGAATTACGTGAGCGCGGCGGTGCGCGAAGCCGCCGCGAGCGTCCTCACGAACAAATACGCCGAAGGCTACCCCCACAAGCGCTACTACGGCGGCTGCGAGTTCGTCGACGTCGCGGAAGAGATCGCCGTGCAGCGGCTCAAGCGGCTCTTCGGCGTCGAATACGCGAACGTCCAGCCGCACTCGGGCGCGCAGGCGAACATGGCGGTCTACTTCTCCGCCTTGTCTCCCGGCGACACGATCCTCGGCACCGCGCTCGATCACGGCGGCCATCTGACCCACGGCAGCAAAGTCAACTTCAGCGGCAAGCTGTACAACGTCGTGCCGTATCGCGTCAACGAGAAGACCGAGCGCTTCGACTACGACGAGATCCGAGCGATCGCGCGCGAGGCGAAACCGAAGATGATCGTCGCCGGCTGGAGCGCGTACTCGCGCAGCGTCGATTGGGCTGCGTTCGCGTCGATCGCTCGCGAGGTCGGCGCGCTGCTCATGGTCGACATCGCCCACGTCGCGGGGCTCATCGTCGCCGATCTTTATCCTTCCCCTGTCGGCCACGCCGACTACGTCACGACGACGACGCACAAGACGCTGCGCGGTCCGCGCGGAGGCGCCGTCATGAGCAACAGCGAGCTCGGCAAGGGGATCTCGAAGACGACGTTCCCCGGCATCCAGGGCGGGCCGCTCATGCACATCATCGCAGCGAAGGCCGTCGCGTTCGGCGAAGCGCTGCGTCCGGATTTCAACACGTATGCGGCACAAGTCATCGCGAACGCGCGCGCGCTCGCGGCCGGCCTCCAGTCGCACGGCCTGCGCATCGTCACGGGCGGGACCGACAACCATCTCATGCTCGTCGACGTGTCGGTCCGCGGTCTCAACGGCAAAGAAGTCGAGGCGTACCTCGACGAGATCGGCATCACCGTCAACAAGAACACGATTCCGTTCGACAAGAACCCGCCCGCGGTCTCGAGCGGCGTCCGCATCGGAACTCCCGCGATCACGACGCGCGGCATGAAAGAAGCCGACATGGCCGAGATCGCCGACATCATGGGCGAGGCGATGGGCGACGTCCACAAGCGATCGGCAGTCGAACGCCTGCGCGGCCGCGTCTACGATCTCACCGGCCGCTTCGGCGTTCCCTGACAGGTGACGATGGGCGACTCGAATATCGCCGGCATGACCGTCGTCGACCATCCGCTCGTGCACGACAAGCTCGGGCGGCTGCGTGACGCCGCGACGAAGAGCAAAGAATTCCGCGAGCTGTGCACCGAACTCGCGTCGCTCATCGCGTATCCTGCGACGCTCGATCTCGAGACGACGGCCACGCAGGTCGCGTCACCGATCGACTGGGCATCGTCTCGCGAGCTCGTCCGCGTACCGCTGCTCGTGCCGATCCTGCGCGCCGGACTCGGGCTCGTCCCCGGCTTCCACGCCCTGATGCCGCAAGCGTTGGTCGCGCACGTCGGCGTTTATCGAGATCCCGATACGCTCAAAGCCGTGCCGTACTATTCGAACTTGCCCGACGACCTGCGTGGGCGGCGCGCCTTCGTGCTCGATCCTATGCTCGCCACGGGCGGATCGGCTATCGCCACCGTCGATCTACTCATCGAGCGCGGCGCCGTCGTCGAAGATCTGCGCTTCATCTGTATCATCGCCGCGCCCGAAGGCGCGAACGCGCTGCGCGAAGCACATCCACAGCTGCGATCGTTCGCGTGCGCGATCGACCGCCACCTCAACCAGCACGGCTACATCGTGCCGGGGCTCGGCGACGCCGGCGATCGGCTTTTCGGTCGCGGCGCAGGACGATCGCCGCAGACCCGCACGGGAGCGTTGCGATGATGACGGCGACGATCCCGTCCGTCGACCGTCCGTCGTGGGACGAGTACTTCATGAACATCGCGAAAGCGGTGGCGTCGCGCTCGACGTGCTCGCGTCGAAGCGTCGGCGCGGTCGTCGTCAGAGAGAAGCGCATTCTCGCGACCGGCTACAACGGCGCACCGGCGGGCCTGCGACATTGCGACCACACCGGCGATGCCGACATGCGCGACGGCCACTGCGCGCGGTCGACGCACGCCGAGCAGAACGCGATCGTCCAAGCCGCCCGTCACGGCACGATGATCGACGGCGCGACCGTCTACTGCACCGCGCAACCGTGCCTCACGTGCGCCAAGCTGCTCGTCAATGCAGGCGTCAAGCGCGTCGTCTACGACGGCGAGTATCCTGACGAGCTTGCGGTCGCGATCCTGGACGAAGCGGGGATCGTGCTCGACCGGTTCGGTGAAGGACGCGGCACGACGCGATGACGACAGCGCTCCACCCGCCTGCCGGCCTCATCGACATCAACATCTGGTGGTTATGCGCCGTCACGTTCGTCCTCGCCGCCGCCGCGTGCGCGCTCGTCACGCCGCTCGTCCGCAGGATGGCGTTCGCGGTCGGCGTCTTCGATGAGCCCGATGGCGAGCGCCGCGTCCACGCGCAGCCGACGCCGCGGCTCGGCGGCATCGCGATCTACGTCGGCTTCATGCTCTCGCTCTTCACCGTCCTCAACCTCGCGCTCACCCATACGTCGCAGGTCCGGCAGTACCTGAGCTACGGCGATCTCGCCCACATCATCGGACTGCTCTTCGGCGGCACGCTCATGATGGGCGTCGGCCTGTGGGATGACATCATGACGATGTCGCCGCGACGCAAGTTCGTCGCGCAGCTCGTCGTCTCGGCGATCGTCGTCGTCCTCTATGGGTTCACCATCGTCGACGTCAAGCTGCCGTCGTTCGGCTATCTCGATCTCGCGTGGTTCGCCATACCTTTCTCGCTGTTCTGGTACATGGGCATGGTGAACGCGATCAACTTCCTCGACGGGCTCGACGGGCTGGTCGCCGGCGTATCGCTCATCGCGGCGATCACGCTCGTCGTCGTCTCGCT
>JANWLL010000140.1 GCA_025450855.1 Vulcanimicrobiia bacterium | reverse complement strand
TCGCGCAGGTCGGTGTAGTCGACGCCTTCGTTCGGATACAATCCGCAGTACACCATCGGCGTCACTTTGCGGTAACCCGGCAGCGGCACGTGTGCGGGCGAATCCGCGCCCGTCACCGTATCGCCGACGGCGACCTCCGACACGCTCTTGATGTTCGCGATGACGTAGCCCACTTCGCCGACGTCGAGCCTCGGGACCGGCCGCATGTCCGGCCGGAAAGTGCCGACCTCGAGCACTTCGAATACGCGATCCTGCGCCATCGAGCGGATCCGCGATCCGGCCTGAAGCATGCCGTCGACGACACGCACGTAGCAGATGACGCCGCGATACGCGTCGTAGTGCGAGTCGAAGACGAGCGCCCGAAGATGATCCTCGCGTCCGCTCGGCGCCGGCACGTGCGCGACGATCGCCTCGAGGATCTCTTGGATGCCGATCCCCTCCTTCGCCGACGCCTTGATGCAGCGCTCGCGCTCGATCGTCAGCGTGTCCTCGACGTCGCGGATGACCCCGTCGGGATCGGCGGACGGCAGATCGATCTTGTTGATGACCGGGATGATCGCGAGCTTCGCTTCGGTCGCCAGGTGATAGTTCGCGAGCGTCTGCGCCTCGATGCCTTGCGCCGCATCGATGACCAAGAGCGCTCCCTCGCACGCCGACAGCGAGCGCGAGACCTCGTACGTGAAATCGACGTGCCCGGGCGTGTCGATGAGGTTGAGCTCGTACGTCTCGCCGTCGAGCGCCCGATATTGGAGCGTCACCGGGTGCGCCTTGATCGTGATGCCGCGCTCGCGTTCGAGGTCCATCGAGTCGAGCGTCTGCTCTTGCATGTCGCGCGCGGCGAGCGCGCCGGTCAGCTCGAGCAGCCGGTCCGACAGCGTCGTCTTGCCGTGATCAATGTGGGCGATGATGCAGAAATTGCGCACGTTCGTGTTCGTGCGCTGCGACGCCGCGCGGGTTGACATGTTCGACGGATTCGTTGGGCGGCGCGCTCGACCTTTGCGCGATGACCGCGCCGGCGCTAGCGCGTCGCGACTTGCGCGGGAATGCCGTTCAGGTACGGCGTCGGGTCTATCGGCTTGCCCCAGAGCACGATCTCGTAGTGGCAATGCGGTCCGGTCGCGAAACCGGACGTGCCGATCTCCGCGATCTGCTCGCCCTTGCGCACCGATTGACCGGGACCCACGAGCATCCGCGAGTTATGCGCGTACCACGTCTCGTAGCCGTTGCCGTGATCGATGACGATCTTGTATCCATAACCGGAATCCCAGCCCGCTTCCTCGACGACGCCCGACGCGGTCGCATAGACCGGCGATCCGTAGTCGTTGACGATGTCGAGCCCCGGATGGAATTCCGTATCCGGATAGTCGCGATAGCCGAAGCCCGACGAGACGTACCCGTCCGTCGGCCACATCGATGGTATCGCATCCAAGAAGCGCTGCCGCGCGAGGTCGGCAGCGAGCTTCGCTTGTGCGGCCTCCGACGCTCTCGCCTCGAGGTCGCGCGATTCGGCGAGCGCGCTTTCGAGCTTCACGTTGAGCGAAGCGAGCGCGGTCGACTCGTTTGCGAACGACACGGCATCGGCGCTCCGGCTTGCCAGCCACGAACGCACGCCGGCCCAGAACGATACCGGTCCGGAGACCGACGGTCTTCCCGCGAGCGGATTCGCCGCGTGCGTGACAGGCGCCGGCGCGGCCTGCGTGGATTTGCTCGCCGGCGCGGTCGATGCGCTCGACGACGCCTTACCGCCTGAAGCGATCACCGCAAGCTTGCGGATCTCGCGCTCGTTGCGCTGCAGCACGCTCAAACGGTTCATCATGTCGTGCGTCTGCTTCGTGAACGCGGCGAGCTGGCGGTGCTGTTGCGCATCCGCCACTTGGAGCTTACGCACTTGCGCGTTCGCGGCGTTCACCGCGCCGAGCTGGAACGTCGTCATCGCGGCGAGGAAGACGACAAGGCCGGCGGCGATCACCGCGAGATGGCGGTGCGATAGCTCGAGCTTATAGATCGATTCCGAACTGTGCGGGATGATCTTGATGATGATCCGCTTCGTCGACGAGAATAGCTCCTTAAGCACTTCTCTCCCCCGCTGGACTGTGCGCCGGATCCGGCGCTCGCGAGCTCCACGGGCTTCCATGCCCTCAGCCGCGCGGACGCGGCCGACCGGACCTCTCCTTGGCGATGCCGAGCGCTCTGCGCTCTTCCTCGCTCGTCTCTTTGTCGGTCTGGAATCCGCTCACGGCTTTCGCATACGTGCGAACCTCTTCGCGCGAGTAGATGCTCGAGACCACGAATCCGTCGCCTTTGCCGTCGACAACCGCTAGGGCGTACGACAGCTCCGATCCGACGTCGGGGAACGCATTGAAGCGGACGAACCCGACGTTTTGCAAAGAGCCGTCGGCGGCCGCTTCGAGCGCGGCGAGCCGTCGGCGTACGTCCGACAAATCCGGCGGCGTCGCGATCTGCTGCGTGCCCGGGCGCGCGGGCGCCCCACCGGATCGGGACCGCGCGGTCGTCACGTGATAGACGGCAAGCGCGGCGATCGTGAAGATGGCGCTCAATACGAAGGTCGCTGACGTTACGGCGGGCGCCAAGCCGCTCACGAACGTCTGCCACACGTCAGTCATGACGACGGCCTGCCCGAAGTTCGCACCGAAGCTCACACCTGTCCTTTTGTCCCGCTCGAATGGTGCCGCACGTCGAGCGACACACGTCATAAGGGGAGGCTCGAGTCAGGACGAGCCGCGGCACCCGAAAGGTCCCACACGCCGCTGCTACCTTCCGGTCCTGACGGGATTAGCGGGTTTTCGTCGCGCGGGTCCTGACCGTCATCGCCTCCCATGCGAACGGAGAGGGAGGGATTCGAACCCTCGAGACGGTTTTAGCGCCTACACGCTTTCCAGGCGTGCCTGATCGACCACTCCAGCACCTCTCCAAGTAGTCGCGCGGGCGCTCTTTCAGGTCGTACCGGCGCTCATTCCTGTAGTCTCAGTGGCTGACGGAAGCCGTCAGCAACTGCAGCGACGTGACGACTTCATCGAGCGCGGCCAATTCGTCCGGCGTCGCTCTGCGCTTCGGCGGTTCCATGGACACGATGAAGTAAAGCTTCGTCGCGGGCCCGGGGTCGACGTACACGGCGTAACTCGGATCTTCACCCGGCGTGAGGTAGAGTTTCCCAAACGTCTTGTATCGCGGGTTCGTGGCAGTGAGATCCTCGAACGTCGAGGTGGAGTACTTCGCCCTCCATCGAGCCATATCGGCGGTGAGGTCGCCTTCGACATCGGGACCATCGTAGTCCATTATTTGGACCGAGATGATCGTCGTCGCGGTTTTCGCGTTCTCCGTCGAGCTATAAAACGAAGCGTTGCCGAGGCCGACGTCCGACGGCGCGTGTCCGACCCACCCATCCGGCTCGCGCACGAAAAATGCGAACCCATCCCCATAGACCATCATGTTCTTGAGGTCGGGTGGTGTCGGCGATGCGCTCGGGGCCGCGGGCGTTGGAGCGATCGCCAGCGCGACGAGACACGTGACAAAGAATTGCATGATTGTGATTCGGAGAGGGTGGGATTCGAACCCACGAACGGGTATAAGCCGTTACTCGCTTTCGAGGCGAGCGCGATCAACCAACTCTGCCACCTCTCCACGACGCGTCGCACATCTCACGACAACTCTTCGGCTCGTCGCTCTTTGAAGAACGCGCGCAGCATCTGCGCCGCTTCTTCCTCGAGCACCCCTCCTTCTACCGTCACCCGGTGGTTCAATTTTTCGTGGCTTGCGACGTTCACCACCGAGCCTGCGCCGCCGCCCTTGGGATCAGGACATCCATATACGAGCCTGTCGATCCTCGCCGCGACGCACGCCGCCGCGCACATGACACACGGCTCCTTCGTCACGTAGAGCGTGGACCCGCTCAGACGCCAGCCGCCCGATCGCGCGGCCGCTTGACGGATCGCGACGATCTCCGCGTGCGCCGTGGGATCGTGCGCGGCTTCCTTTTGATTGAAGCCGACCGCGGCGATCTCGCCGTCGCGGACGAGCACCGCGCCGACCGGCACGTCCCCGCGCGACTTCGCGACCGCAGCAAGTTCGAGCGCGCGGCGCATACAGGATTCGTCATCCATGGCGCGCCCGAGTGGGCTCGAACCACCAACCTTCGGCTTCGGAGGCCGACACTCTATCCAATTGAGCTACGGGCGCATCTTTTCACGTCGCTGGAGTGCGCGCTTTCGTCGCACCGACAATCCTTCCCTCGGCTTGCGCCTCGAGCGACGTGAGGAAGCGCGCATAGCCCACATAACATGCAACGTTCCCGTAGACCATGGCGGGCACGAGCGCGATTTCCACCAACTTATCGACGAGCGCTCGGGTCGAAGGGTCGTGAACGTACGCGAGCGATGCGTAAGTGCCAAGCTGTTGCGGCAAGACATAGAGTATCGCCACGACGAGCGTCACGGCGGTGTTGAAGACGAACGTCTGCCCGAACGAGCCGGTTGTAAGACGCCACGCGCGTGCGATGGACTCGCCGACAGGCCGCTCTTCGTACACGGTGATCGTCGGCGCGAGCGACAGTTTCACACCCAACCAGATCGCAAGTCCAAACCCGATGAGGAAGACGAACGGGATGAGCGCAGCCCAGCTAGAGATATTTGGCTGCCGCGCTGCCAGAGCGATCGCGGTGATCGGCAGGAAGACGAGACCCAACCAAACCGCCGAAAGCAGAGCTGATGCTACGTAGAACCGGACAATCCACGGCGTGGCGAACCGAAGATCGGGCAGCAAAGCGCGTAAGCCGATGAATGCCTGTACCGGCGCCAAAAGAAAAGCGACTGCGGCTGCCCCCAAACCTAAACCGGTGGCGGGGAATTGAACCGTCACGGCGTGCACGGCGCATATCGCGAGCACGTACGGCCACGAGCGGATCGTCGCTCCGACCGCTTTGTCCATCGCTTCGCCAAGGATGATGCCGACAGGGTCTTGCTTCATACGCTGACTCGACGTCCGTTGGAAATGGTGCCTCGGGCAAGATTTGAACTTGCGGCCAAGGGCTTATGAGTCCCCTGCTCTACCACTGAGCTACCGAGGCGTGACGACGAGAGGAACGGACCCGCTGGAAACGTCCGTTTCGCGCCCGACTTCGAAAATCCTTACCGGAAAACACGACCGGCAGACCGCGAGGTCAGCCGGTCGAGTCTATCTAGCCATGCGACAAATGCTATATCTTGTCGCGGACCTCTCGCTTCGCTTTGTCGACGTCGGCCTTCGTCCGCTCGACGTCCTCGTGGACGACCGACTTCACTTTTTCGCCGGTCGTCATGTCGTCGCCGGCGATGTCGCGCTTCGCTTTTTCGATCTCCGCCGTCGTGCGGTGCTTGATCTCGCTCGCGCCATCTTTCACGTCGTCGACGGCTTTCTTGACATCATCTCCCATGATTTGATCCTCCTATCGGTAGCAGTGTTAGCCGGTAGTATACCCGCTCGCGACAAGATCGAACGCAAAAACGCGAGCAGCCGCCGTTGGGACGGCGGCTGCTCTTCACTCGCGCTCGGAGGGATTCGAACCCCCGACCTCCAGATTCGTAGTCTGGCATTCTATCCAACTGAACTACGAGCGCACGAGATTTCGAGTGGTGGCGGAGAGAGAGGGATTCGAACCCTCGATAGCGCCTTTAAAGCACTATAACGGTTTAGCAAACCGCCGCCTTCAGCCAGCTCGGCCATCTCTCCACAAGACTTTGCTAGTGTACCACAGCGGGTGAAATCCCGCCTGCCGGGATCACTTGACGACGAGATTCTCCAACATCGTCGCGACCGCATCGGCGGCGTGCGGGCGCGCCATCCGCCGAGCGTTCTGCGCCATCCGCTGCATTCGGATCGGCTCTGCCAACAAGCGGTCGAGCACATCGATGAGATCGCGCGAGGTCTGCGCGCGAACGCCGATGCCGCTCTCCTGCAGATACCGCGCGTTGCGTTCTTCTTGACCGGGCAGCGGGCGAAGCATGACCATCGGCAGACCTGCGGCGAGCGCTTCCGAACTCGTCAACCCTCCCGGCTTGCTGACGAGCACGTCCGCCGCGCGCATATAATCGTAGACGTTCGGTACGAACCCCGCGACCGTCACGTCTTTGCGCATCCGGCGCGCCGCATCCGCGAGTCTTTGCTCGAGCCGCGAGTTCTTACCGACGACGACGACCGTCTGCACGTCGTGTCGCAGCGAGTCGATTCGCGCCAACGCCTTCTCGAGCGGCCCGATGCCGAGGCCGCCGCCCATGAGGAGCAACGTCGTCTTGTGCGGGTCGACGCCGATCGCGCGCCGCGCTTCGGCCTTCGTTTGATGCCCGTCGAACCTGCCGTCGATAGGAATGCCGGTGACCTCGACCCGATCCGGGGTGACGCCGTGCGTGATGAGCGCCTGCCGCATCTCCGCCGTCGCGACCGCGTAGCCGTCGATGTTCCGATGGATCCAAAACGGGTGGACGACGAAGTCGGTGACGATGCCGACGACCGGCGGCGCATCCGCGAACTCGCGCTTGTACTCGGCCATGACGCCGCACGGAAACGCGTGCGTGCAGACGACGACGTCGGGCGCGAGCGCTGAGACGTACTGACGCAGATTGAGCGCCGTATAATGGTGGAGCCACGACTTGAACGCGGACACCTTCGTCGCGCGCTCGGCCTGGTCGTAGATATATTTGTACAGCTGCGGCAGGAGCTTCACCATGCCGATGTAGCCGTTGCTCGCGACGCGGTGGAAGACGTGCGATGCGTACCGGTACGAGTCGACGACCTCACTCCTGGCGTTCGGCAGCTTGTCCGCCAACGCGCTGCGGACGGCGCACGCCGCCGCCGTGTGACCCTCTCCGACGCTCGCGGACAGGAAGAGGATGTTGCGCGTCGCCTTCGCTCTCGCGGAGCGCGCCTCGTCGACCTGGATGACTATGAGCCGTCGTCCTCCGTATCGGTCGCTTGATCGAGAAAATCGCCGAGGATCTCTTGCGCGAGCTTGTCGTCGTCGAGCAGCTCGCCGTTCTCGCTCGTCACGATGAACTCGTCTGCTCGTTCGCTGTAGCACACCGCGTACTGCGTGGCGGATTGTGCGTCTTCGACGATGCCGACGACTTCGAACTCGAAGTGCTCCGGAGGCGCCCCGGCCGGCGCGGCCTGTGGTCGCGTCTCGAGCACGATCCGATCTTGCAGCTCGATGCGCGACGCGCGACTTTCGTTACCGCTCTCGATGCTCAATCCGGCGCGCTCTCCTCTGTGGCACTTCCCGGGATCGCCCTTTCTGCGCCGGCGCTTCCTCGCCCTGGGACGGGGCGCCGCCCACGGCGCTCAGCGCAAGTACCGCCGTTCGTTCTCCTGTTGCCCCTGGAGCGTCGTCGAAAACGCGTGGTGGCCTGCGCCCTTGTACACGTAGTAGAGAAACGGCGTCGAGGCCGGATGGAACGCGGCGTAGAGCGAGGCCTTTCCCGGATTGCTGATCGGGGTCGGCGGCAATCCCGTGTGCGTGTACGTGTTGTACGGGCTGTCGATCGCGAGGTCGGCATACGAGAGCGCCGTCTTGTGCTTCGGCAGCGCGTACTCGATCGTCGCATCGATCTCGAGCGGCATGCCGATCCGCAAGCGGTTGTAGATGACGCTCGCGATGAGCGGCCGCTCCGAGTCGACCTTCGCCTCGCCTTCGATCATCGAGGCGATCGTCACGATCTCGGGCACCGTCCGCCCGAGCTTGCGAGCCGCAGCGAGATAGCCCGCCGGCAACTCCGCTTCGAACTGCTTCGTCATCATATCGATGACCTCGTCGGCGTCCGCGCCGCGAGGCACCTGATATGTGTCGGGGAAGAGGTAACCCTCAAGCCCGCGCGTCGCCGTGCCGCCGAGTTCGAGCGTGCGCGCTTGCGCCTCACGCACGAAGAGCACCGGAGGCACGAGTCCCGCGGCGCCGAGCTTCTGCGCGATCTGCGCCGCCGTGAAACCTTCCGGGATCGTGATCCAAACGGTCGGCGAACGGCCGCCGGTCTCCAGCCGGTCCGCCACCTGTTCAAGGGTTTGATGCGCGGGGAACTGATATTCCGCCGCTTGGATATGATCGCCGCCGCCGCGGAGGCGGAAGTACCAGTCAAGGAGCGTCGAGCTGCCGACGACGCCTTGCGATTCTAACTGCGCGGAGATCTGCGATACGTCGCTCCCGCTTGCGATGAGGACGTCCGCGGGAGCCGCCGGCCGCTGCGTATCACCGTACACGAGCCAGCCGATGCCTGCACCGAACGCCGCGCCGACAAGGACGATGACGCCGACGGTCGCGCCGACCGTCGGCCATACGCTTCTCACGCGCGCCGCCTCGCGAGATACGACTCGAGGATCTCGACCGCCGCGAGGCGATCGATGACGCGCCGCTGCTTTGTGCCCTTGACGCCGCTTTCCGTCAGTCGCTTCGTCGCCGCCGCCGTCGTCAAGCGCTCGTCGACGAGCACGACCTCGCCGGTGAAGCGCGCGCGCAATTCCTCGACGAAACGGTCGACTCGCTCGGCCGCCGGGCCCCGAGTCCCGTCGAGTCTGAGCGGATAACCGACCACGAGCGTCGTCGCGTCGCGCTCGAGCGCGAGCGCGGTAATGGCGCCGATGTCCGCCTCGCGATTCGTGTGCGCGATCGTCGTCAGCGGCAATGCCGGCAGGTCTAACCGCTCGGCGACCGCAACGCCGATGCGAGCCGTGCCCAAGTCGAGCGCAAGGATCGCATCGCTCATCGACGTCCACCGGCCGCGGCAAGCGCTTTCGACGCGCGGCCGAGGTGATGTTGGACGAACGCCTGCGTCGCCCGCTCCGGTGCGGCGAAGGCCGGCGTCGTCAGCCCCTCCTCGAGCGACGAATCGCGCGCCGAGCGAAGCACCTCGAACTGAACGCTCGTCAGCTTGACGATAAGGAACGATCGCCGCGTGTCGCCCTCCTCGCTCGATCCGAGGTCGAGGCAGCGCCGGCACACGAGTCCGCCGGCTTCAGGCGACAGCGCCGCCTTGCCGCCGGCGAACGGCCGGCGACCGAGCGCCGTGCCGCAGCGAGCGCACGCATCGAGTTCCGGCGCAAAACCGAGCGCGCTCAATATCCTCAGCTCCATGACGACGCGCAGTGCATCGAGCGATCGCGGCGCAGCCGCGTCGTCCGCGACTGTTTGAGCGGTCGCGCTTTGGAATTCCGTCAACAAGTCGAAGAGCTCCGGCACCGCGAGGTCTGGTTCGCAAAGGCCGTCGATCACTTCGGCGACGTATGACGCGAGCGAATACAACTCGGGCTCGACGACACGCTCCCACGCCGTGCGTATGAGCCGGGCGCTCGTGATGACGTGGAGGCTCCGACCGGCATGGAGCGTGAGGGCCGAACGCGCCATGAAGTCGAGGCGCGCGCCGAACTTGCTCTGCGTCTTGCGGACGCCTTTGGCGACCGCCGTCAGCTTGCCGTGCTCAGCCGAGAAAAGCGTCAGGATACGGTCCGCTTCGCCGAGCGGGCGCATTCGGAGGACGAAAGCATCGACGGAGTAGGTTTTCATGACGGGAGACGACGAGCGGCGCCGCGCGCCGCCTGCTGATCAGATACCCGCGAGTTCGACCACCCCACCGGTGAAGGGCGACGGATCGAGCGCGGAAATGCTCGTCACTTCGTGCGTGCCGTCGGGGCGGCAACGCAGCACGACGGCGCCACGCGAGAATTCGAGCAACGCTTGCCGGCAAGCGCCGCATGGCAAGATGCCGGTCGGGCCTTCGCCGGCGACAGCGATGGCGACGATCGAGCGCACGCCGGCAGATATCGCGGCGCCAAGCGCGACGCGCTCCGCGCACATCGTGAGACCGAGCGATGCGTTCTCGACATTCGCGCCGGTGAACGTGCGACCGTCGGCCGACAACACCGCGGCGCCGACGTGGAACTGCGAATATGGGGCGTACGCGTTCATCCGCGCCTCCCACGCATGCATCGCCAGCGTATCGAGTTGCGGATCGTCAAGTCTAGGCACGCGTTTCCTCCCGACCGTGTTGACCGCCGGCGGCGTCGACGCTCGGCTTCTTGATTCGAACGGACAAAAGCCTCCTGCCGGAAGTCTTTTCCACGACAAGCGTAAGACCGCCATCTATGGAGAGATGTTCGCCTGGCATCGGGACACGCCCGAAGAGACCGAACGTGTATCCACCGATGCTCTCGAAGTCCTCGGTCGGGAGATTGAGTCCGAGCTTCTCGTTCACGTCGTCGATGTTCATACGCGCGTCGACTATGACGTCGCCGTTCGACGCGTCCTTGATCTCCGGCGGCAAGTCTTGTTGTTCCGCGTCGTATTCGTCCATGATCTCGCCGACGATCTCTTCGAGCAGGTCTTCCATCGTCACAAGTCCTGCGGTACCGCCGTACTCGTCGACGACGATCGCGACCGAAACTTTCTCCGCCTGCATCTCGCGCATGAGTTCATCCACAGGCTTGTTCTCGGGGATCGCTTTGACGGGACGCATAATCGAACGCAAGAGCGTATGCTCTTCGTCGCGCGAGACCGCGAGCAGGAGTTCCCGGTCGTGGACGACGCCCACGATGTGGTCGATATTCTCTTCGTAGACCGGGATCTTCGAGTAGCCTTCCCCGATGACGAGCTCGACGCCGCGGCTCACCGGGTCACCGACGTCGGCGCAGATCATGTCCGTCCTGGGCGTCATCACCTCGCGGACGACCGTGTCGCCGAACTCGAAGATGGAATGGATCATCTCCTTTTCTTCTTCTTCGAGCGCGCCGTGCGTCTCACCGACGCTCACGAGCGCCTTGATGTCCTCTTCCGTGACGTAGGGTCCGGGCGCGTTCGGGTCGCCCCCGAACAGACGTATGAGGAAGTTCGTAATGCCGACGAGGGCCCACGTGACAGGCCTGAGCAAGCGGGCCATCAGGTTGAGGAAGGGCGCCATTCGGCGCGCCCAATGCGTCGGGTCTTGGACGACGATCATCTTCGGCAGCACTTCGGCGAAGACGAGCATGACGGCGGTCATGATGGCCGTCGCCACGAGCACAGGTTTCCAGATGCCGTATTGGATCGCGGCCCAGGTCGCGAGCGAATCGGCCGCGAGCAAGATGATCGTGTTGCCGACGAGGATCGTCGTCAGATAGTCGTTGCGATGGGTGACGAGGCGCTCGAGGTTTTTCGCTTCGTCGCCCGGCTGGTGCTGGAGCAGTCGAAGCCGGGAAAGCGCGAGCAAGGCGCCCTCAGAAGCTGCGAAGCACGCTGCAAGCAGGACAAGGATGGCGACGACGACCAGCGCGGTCGTACGAGGGTCCGAGATCATCGTCAAAGATCGACCGGCGCTTCGCCGGTCTGACTACTGCCCGACGAATCGCTCAACGTA
>JANWLL010000139.1 GCA_025450855.1 Vulcanimicrobiia bacterium | reverse complement strand
CCGAGCGGCACGAAGATCGTCTCGGACACATGGACGTCGCCCGGCAGGACGAAACGATGCTGCTGACTGGCGGGATCGAGCTGGAATTCCCCGGCCGACTCCTGACGAAGCGGCACGTGTCCGGCATCTGCGGTCGTCTCGCTTGAGTGATCGGCGTGGCGAACCAGCGGTCCGCCGACGCCGGCGTACTGGATCGTGATCGAACCCATCAAGTTGGCGCCGAGTCTCGTCGAGAAGATGCGCTCGACCGATCCGTTGCTCTTGATCTGCGTCCAGATCGCGGTGTTGCCAAGCGACGCGCCCGCAGCGACGCGGTCGTCGGGTAGTTGGTACGACAAGGGGGCGCCCGACTCGGATATGAGTGTCTTCATTGTATCGTATCTAGGATAGCGTGCCCGCAAGAACGCCGGCAGAAACCAGTCGTTTGCTTGACTTGGCCGGGTTCCTGTGATACCGTACCGCCGGTACCGGGAGGATACGCATGAAGAAGATCGAGCCGACGAAGCGCACGCGCGTCGTCCGCGAGCCGCATCGCGGCGTCTACGACCGCGATCCGAGCTACGCGATCCTCGACGAGGCGCTCGTCTGCCATATCGGCTTCATGGTCGACGGCCAGCCGTACGTCATCCCGACCTTGTTCGCGCGCGTCGGCGACATCGTCTATTTCCACGGATCGGCCGCTAGCCGGATGCTCCGGCATCTCGGCGCCGGCGCTCCGATGAGCTTGACCGTGACGCTCGTCGACGGCATCGTGCTCGCGCGCTCGGTGTTCAACCATTCGATCAACTACCGGTCCGTCGTCGTGCTCGGCACCGCGACGGTCGTCGACGACGTCGCATCAAAGCGCGAGGCTCTCGAGGCGTTCACCGACAAGCTGCTCAAGGGGCGCTGGGGTGATGCCCGGCCGCCGACCGAGAACGAGCTCGCCGCGACCTCGGTGCTCCGACTGCCGCTCGATGAGTTCTCGGCGAAGGTGCGGATCGGGCCGCCCATCGACAAGGATGAAGACTTGGAGTTGCCGGTGTGGGCTGGCGTGCTGCCGCTGCGCATGGCGGCCGGCGCTCCGATCCCCGATGCACGCTGCGATCCGAAGTTGATGCCTCCGCGCTTCGAACGCTTCGAACGCGTCTGACGCGCTGCGCCTGTGACCGCCGTCACGCACGGCGCCCAGACCGCCTGACCGCCGATATCTACTATACGTATGGGGCTCCGCGTGTCGTTCGACGGCTCATCGCTCGGCCGTGAGCAGACGCGCCGCAGCAAGGTCGTCGTCTCTTTCCTGGTCGCGATCGCGTTCGCCGGCGCCGTCTACAACTATCAAGCGATCTCGAGCGCATTCGCGCACACCGAGTCGCTGTACAACGCCCGCCAGCTGACGCAGCAGATGGTCGGCTCGCTCTTCCGCGAAGAGTCGAGCATGCGCGGCTATACGAGCACGCGCGATCCCGAATATCTCAAGCCCTACAGGCAGGCACACGTCGATTTCGAGCGCCAGCTCGACGACCTGCGCAACTACATGTGGAACGTCGGCCTGAGCGGCACGCAGCCATACATCGTCGACGTCGCACGTGTGCACGCCCAGTGGAGCGAC
This sequence comes from Vulcanimicrobiia bacterium, assembly GCA_025450855.1. Taxonomy (GTDB): domain Bacteria; phylum Vulcanimicrobiota; class Vulcanimicrobiia; order Eremiobacterales; family Eremiobacteraceae; genus JANWLL01. The sequence continues at coordinate 9,215 of JANWLL010000139.1, read as the reverse complement.
ATGGTCGCCGGCCCGCTCATCCACGATCCCGCGGGCGAGCTCGCGCAGAGCCGTCAGCGCACGGGCGAGCTCTTGTTCGATACGCTCGATGACGACGTCGGTTGGCTCAACCAAACCGTCGACGAACAGGCGCAGGCGTCCGGCGAAGCCGCCCGCTTCCGCGTCATCGTCGCGATCGTCGAGCTGGCGATCATGACGCTCGTCTTCATCGTCACGACGGTCGGCATGTACCGGAACAACCGGCGCGTCGAACGACGATACTTGCAAGAGCTCACGGACGCGAACACGAGCCTCATCAACGCACAGCGTGTCGCGCGCGTCGGCAACTGGACGCGCGATCTCCGGACCGGCAAGCTCACGTGGTCCGACGAGATGTGCCGGATCTTCGGCGTCGACAAGAGCGAGGTCCGAGAAGGGTTGCTCCGAGAGTTCGATCACCCGGAAGACGCACCACAGGTCAATCGGATCGTGCGAGCGGCCGAGAACGAGTACGCTCCGTACAGCGTCGATCATCGCATCATCCGGGCCGACGGTTCGATCTCACACATCCAAGAGCAGGCGGAGTACACGTTTAACTCAGGGGGTTTGCCGGTCCAGCTCATCGGCACGCTGCTCGACGTCACGCGACGCAAGCAAGCCGAAGATCAGCTCGCCCATCTCGCGCACCACGATGCGCTGACCGGGCTGCCGAACCGGCTGCTCCTCCTCGAGCGATTGACGCAGCTGCTATCGTTCGCGCAGCGACATGGCCGAATGCTCGCCGTGCTCTACCTCGACCTCGACCGCTTCAAGATCGTCAACGACACGCTCGGCCACGGCGTCGGAGACGAAGTGCTCAAGGCCGCAGCCGAGCGGCTCGCCCGCGCCGTGCGCGGAAGCGATACGGTCGCGCGACCTGGCGGCGATGAGTTCATCATCATCCTCTCGGACGTCGCCACCGAACGCGACGTCCGCACCGTCGCCGAGAAGATCGTCTCGGCCTTCGATGCGCCGTTCCTCGTCGGAGACGACGAGTTCTTCATCTCGACGAGCATCGGCATCGCGCTCTATCCGCGCGACGGCGTCGACGTCGACACGCTCATCAAGAACGCCGACGCTGCGATGTATCATGCGAAGGACAGCGGCCGGAACAACGTCCAGTACTACACGGCGGCGCTTCACGAGGCGACGCTGCGCCGGCTCTCGCTCGAAAGCGAGCTGCGGCGCGCGATCGAACGCGACGAGTTCGTCATCCACTACCAGCCGATCGTCGCGCTGTCGGACGGACGCATCACGGGCTTCGAAGCGCTCGTACGCTGGCAGCATCCGACACGCGGCCTCATACTGCCCGACAATTTCATCCCGCTCGCCGAGGAGACGGGCCTCATCGTGCCGCTCGGCGACTGGGTGCTCGATCAGGCGTGCCGGCAGCAGAAGGAGTGGGAGCGGCTCGACTGTCCGAGCGGGCGCGTCACCGTCAACATCTCCGCGCGACAGTTCCAGCAGCGCGACCTCGTCGATACGGTTCGCCAGTGCGTCGAGCGCCACGGGATCACTCCCGGCACGCTCGAGCTCGAGCTGACCGAGAGCCTCGTCATGAGCAACGTGAAGGCGACGATGGACGCGCTCATGCAGCTGCGCGAGATGGGCGTCGGCGTCTCGATGGACGACTTCGGCACCGGCTACAGCTCGTTCAGCTACCTCAAGAACTTCCCGATCGCCTCGATCAAGATCGACCGCACGTTCATCGACGACCTCACCGTCGACCCGTTCGACGACGCGATCTCGCTGGCGATCATCACGCTCGCGAAGAGCTTGCGTATCCGCGTCATCGCCGAAGGCGTTGAGAAGCAGGTCCAGCTGCTCAAGCTGCGGCGACTCGGCTGCGACGAGGCGCAAGGCATCCACTTCAGCGGCCCGGTCCCTGCGCAAGCCACGCTTCGGCTCTTCGACCGCTTCCGGAGATTGCAGGCGTGAAGCGCGCGCTCGGAGTCGTTCTCGTGTCCGCTTTCGCGCTTGCGACCGCAGGCTGCACGACTTTCGCTTGGCCGGCGCGCGCCGTCGAAGCGCACGCGAATTCCTGGACCCGCGACGGGCTGCTTCGCATGGTGGGCGCGACCAAACCGGACAACTTGAACCCGTTGCTCGGCACGCAGGTCATCGACACGGATCTCGCCATGTTCTGGGGTGCGTATCTGTTCTCGCTCAACGGCGCGAGCGACATGCGCCCCGAACTGGCTTTGGTGACGCCGACAGTCGAGAACGGCGGCGTCAGCGCGGACGGCAGGCGTATCACCTATCATCTGAGGCGCGGCGTCCTCTGGCAAGACGGCGAGCCGTTCACCGCCGCGGACGTCGTCTATACGTGGCGTCAGGTGATGAATCCGCACAACGACGTCGGAAGCCGCCAGGGTTACGAGCTCGTGACCCGGATCGACACGCCGGACGCCTACACGGTCGTCGTCCACCTCCGGCACAAGTGGGCGCCGTTCGTGGCGACGTTCTTCGCGATGTCCGCGACGACGTATCCGATCTTGCCCAAACACGTGCTGAGCAAATACGCGAAGATCAACGACGTGCCGTTCAACGCCGTGCCGCTCGGCACGGGGCCATTCAGAGTGGTCTCGGACCAAGACGGCGACATCAAGATGCTCGCGAACGACAAGTACTGGCGCGGGCAGCCGAGGATCCATGAGATCGACTTCACCGTCGCGCCGAGCGACGCGGCGGCGCTCGATCTCGTCAAAGAGCATCGGGTCGACTTCTACGTCGACGCCGCGCAAGCGCTCGAGCCGCAGCTCCACGGCATCCGCGGTATGACGGTCTACCTCTATCCGTTCACGCGCTTCAGCGACATCGGATTCAATCTCTCGCGGCCGCAGCTCCGCGATGTGCGGGTGCGCCGCGCGCTCGCGTACGCGACCGATCGCGAGCAGCTCATCACGCACGTGACGCACGGCGTGAACTTGCCGACGAACAGCGATCAGCCGGCGTTCTCGTGGGCACACTCGGACGACGTCCATAAGTACCCGTACGATCCGCGCCTCGCCAGTCATCTGCTCGATGAGGCGGGCTGGAAGCTCCACCCGGACGGCTTGCGCTATCGCCGAGCCGAGCCGCTGCGGCTCGTCATGGTCGGCGACTCGGGATCGTCGACGACGACCGATGCGGAGCAATGGATCAAGCTGCAATGGCGCGAGGTCGGCGTCGATCTCGTCGTCCGGAATTACTCCTCCGACAAGCTCTACTCGAGCCAGGCGGAGGGCGGCGTCGAGCAGCTCGGACACTTCGACGTCGCTTTCGAGGAATGGGCGAACGGCGTCGATCCGGACGAGTCGCAGCTGTTCCTGTGCTCGCTGAGGCCGCCGGCCGGCTGGAACATCTACAACTATTGCGATCCGGCCCTCGACGCGGCCGAAGGCAGCGCGCTCACCGATTACGGGCGGGCGGCGCGAACGGCGGATTACCAACGCGTTCAGGCCGTGCTGACCGACGATATGCCGATATTCGTCATCTGGTTCCAGCAGCGCCAAGACGTCGTCAACGTCGACCTCAAGAACTACAGACCGGCGCAGACCGTCAGTCCGTTCTGGAACTCTTGGCAGTGGGAGATCTGAGCCGAGTCCGAGTAGGTCGCGGGCGCCCCGCGAGATAAGGCTCCGCCCATGCGCGAGATCGCCGCTGCGACGATCCGGCAACTGACCGCTGCCGAGATCGACATCGCAAAAGACATGCGCCATGAGATGATCCTCGAGCTTGACGGCCGCGATGCCGACGAGTCGTATCCCGGTTGGCGCGAGCGCTACGTCGAGTTCTACGCCTCGCAGATGGCGCGGGGATACGCGGCGCTCTTCGTGGCCGAGTCGGAAGGCCACCCGCTCGGCGTGGCGGCCGTATATCTATTGAAGAACCATCGCAGCGTTATCTTCGCACGCCGGTCGGCATACGTCAGCAACGTCTGGGTGGAACCCGCCGGGCGGCGTAAGGGCATCGCGTCAGCGCTGACGAGGATGACGATCGAGTGGGCGCGATCGAAGGGCTGCGAAGTCGTACGTCTCCGATCGTCGCGGATGGGCAGACCGGTATATTCCGCGATCGGATTCACTCCGAGCGACGAGATGGAGTTGCGCCTCGACGATTAGGCGTCGAGGAACGCTTCGAAGCGCCCGAGCGCCACGGGCATATCCCGGCGCCCGAAACCGATGCGGAAATGATTGCCACGATGGTCGAAGATCGTTTCGGGGGCGATCATGACCCCCGTCCGCTCGACGAGGCGCGCTGAGAACTCTTCGATCGGCTCGGGCCTTAGCAGTCTCGGAAAGCCGATGGGCCAAGACGGCGGCCGGACCCATTCGAGGTCTTTCGGCCGCCGGGCGAAGAGGTCGTCGAGCAACGAGAGATTCGACAGCGCGATCGCCCTGTTGCGGGCGAGCACTCGATCGCGCGCCCGCAATGCTGCGATCGCGAGCAGCTCGCTGGGCGCGGAGCTGCAGATGGTGAGATAGTCTTTGAACGCCGCCATCCGCGTGAGAAGCGTCCGATCTTTCGTCGCGATCCATCCGATCCGCAGTCCGGCGAGACCGAACGGTTTTGCCAGACCGCCCAGACTGACCGCGGTCGGCGACGCCTCGCACGCTGCGGGAAGCCGATGCTTTATATCGAGCTCGCCGTAACGATACACTTCGTCGACGAAAAGACGTGCACCGGCGCGTTCGCATAGCGCGACCGCAGCGTCGAAAGCACCGCGCTCTGGGATGGCGCCTGTCGGATTGTGCGGGATGTTGAACACGACGCATGCGGTCGTAGGCTTCACGAGCGACGAAAGCTCGTCCGGATCGAGCGCCCACGCTTTCTGGTAACGGAGGCGGAGAAGCGAGACGTCCGCGCCCGCGGCCCGCGCGGTCTCGTGGAGCGACTGGTACGCAGGCCACATGACGACCGCGTGATCCCCGGCGCCGAGCGCGACGTTCGCGAAGGTGAAGATGGCCTCTTCGGCACCCGCGAACACGAGGACCTCATCGGCACTGATGCCGTCGTAGAGCCCCGCGATAGTCGCGCGCAGGACCGGATGACCGGGCGATTCTGTATAGCCGAACCGCATGTCGTGCCAAAGCTGGCGGCTGTCATCGTCGGCGAGCGTTAGGAGTTCTTCGAGTCCGAACGAGTCCGCGTCCGATGACCCGAGAAGCAGCTTCGCCTCGAATTCCCAGCGCGCGAAGTAGCGTTCGAGTTTGAATTCCGCGATGCGCATCTCCGCGACTTTGTCGCCTCTTCGAGCTCGCCCTCCGCGGAAAAATCGGTGCCACATGACACTGCGCTGTCCGCGCAGGCGGGGGCGAGAGGAAACGCGTCGTCGAACTATTCGGCAATGATACTGCTCGCAGCGGTCGCAGCCGCGACCCTCGCGCTGACACCGCCGGCATCCTCGCCTGCCGTCACTGCAGCGACCAAGTCGCCTTCGCAAATCGCCGCCGATGCGCTCATCAAGCTCCAGGCGCATCTCGACGTCGCGAATCGGGCGATGGGAGAAGATCAAGCGGAAGCGCTCGGGTCTCGGCTCGCCGACGACATGGAGGCGTTCGACGACCCGACGATGCCTCAGGGATACACGCCGGCGACGTATCAGGACCGATTGCGCAACGGCGCGAAGCTCGACGCGAGCATCGTCGATCAAGTGCTGAGCGGCAAGTACGAACCACTCGACGGCGTCAGCGGGCTCGCGGAGCGCCTCATCAAATCCACGACCGATGGCACGTGGCAGCCTCTTGCTCTCTACGTGCCGCGCGCGCTCAAGCCCGATCCCACGCTCGTCGTCTTGCTTCACGGCCAGCCGCAGACGGAGACGAATCTTCTCGCGCCGCCGTATTTCCAAACGCTGGCCGATTCGACGAACAGCATCGTCGCTGCGCCGTGGGGCCGCGGCAACTACGATTTCTACGGCGTCGCGAGCGACGACGTGTATCAGACGGCGGACGCGGTCGCGAAAGCGTACGGAATAGACGCGCATCGTGTCTATCTCGCCGGCTACTCGATGGGCGGGTTCTCGGTGTTCAAGATCGGGCCGACGCATGGCACCGTTTGGCATGCGGTCCTTTGCATCTCAGGATCGATCCTCAACAGCGAGACCGCATCGGTGCTCAAGGTCTGGCGCAACACGCCGATCTACGTCGTCAACGGCAAGCTCGACCAAAGCATCCCGCCGCAATACGGCGAGATGACCGCCGATTGGCTAGCGGGCGTCGGGATTCCGACGGGCTTCTATCAGGAGTCGAGCGGGACGCACATGGTGCCGACGCTCATGCCGTCGCTGAAGCAAGCGTGGCAAGACATGATCGCCGGCGTCGTCCGCAACACGCCGGCCGTGCCGCAGAACGGCGACTCGCTGCCGGGGTCGCTCGACACACCCGCTCTCGACAAAATGCCACCTCGCTAGACGAGACGCAACACTCTTTGTAGCGGTCGAGCTTTAGCTCGACCGGAGACGGGCTTGCAACTGCAAGGCCGCGGCGGTCGAGATAAATCTCGACCGCTCCCTTTTTACGAGGAGATAAATCTCGACCGCTCCCTTTTTACGAGGAGATAAATCTCGACCGCTCCCCCCTGTTTTTAAGAGGAGCGGTCGATCGTCGATGTTGTTCGAGCGCGATGGAAAGGTCGCGGCGGTCGACCGTAAAGGTCGACCGCTCCATCCCTATCCTATTTGATGGCTTTTGCCATCGCGATCCAGGACGAGACGTCCGACATCTCCTTCTCGTAGCGCGGTTTGAGGATTGCGGCCGCGCGATACGAGGGCGCGTACGGCGCGCTTTCCGAGAACGCCGAGAATAACGCGCTTTGCAGGTCTTCGCGCAATCCCGGCGGCCACAAGATGCCGTCCTCCTCGTTCTTATAATTCGCGGTCAGCATCTTCTCGAGCGCGTTGCCGGCCGTGACGGCGCTCGTCGCCGTCGGTGTGTTGACCTTCTTGAGCCTGCCGATCTGCGCGTCGATCGAGTTGAGCGCCACGTCCACTGCTTCGACCTCGGAGCGGATGCCGGCCACGAAGTCGTACGTCGCCTTGTAGTCCGCCGCCGTCAGCTTCGACTGCGGGTCGGGCCGGACGTCGAACGTCCGCGACTCGACCTTGCCGTCGGACCAGGTGAAGCGCGCGCGATACGTGCCGGGCACCACTTGGAGCCCAAAACCGGGTTGCCGCGCTTGCGGATTCGCGGCCCCGCGCCACGGCGTGATCGGGTCGGTCTGAAGATTCCAGACGAAGCGGTTGAGGCCGATCTCGTTCTTCACGAACGGTGTCTTCTTGCCGGTCGTCGGATTCGTGCGCGAACCGATGACGTGACGGATGCGGTGACCCGTCGAGTCGTAGAAGTCGATGACCGGCGGCTTCTTGCCGGGCTTCGCCTGATAGAAGTACAAAACCGTGCCGCCGGGCGGATTGGGCGCGCCGTATTCGGTGTACGTGCCTTCGGCGAGCTCGGTCTGATTGTACTCGTACGTCGGCATCGGCTGGAAGACGAAGTCGCCGGACGCTCGCGCCGTGTCGAGCTGCTGTAGCGGCCGGATGTCGTCCATGATATATGCACCGCGGCCGTGCGTCGCGATGACGAGATCGTCGAACGTCTTCTGGAGCCGGATGTCGAAGACGGCGGTGTGCGGCAGTCCCGCCTGCAGTGTCTTCCACGACTTGCCGCCGTTGAACGAGACCCAGATGCTCTTATCGAGGCCGACATAGACGAGGTTCGGGTTGACGAGGTCCTGCCGGATCGCGCGCGCCGGCTGGTCGGGCAAGCCGGTCGAGATCGACGTCCACGTCTTGCCGAAGTCCGTTGTCTTGAAGACGTACGGCGTCGCATCGCCGCTATAGTGGCGGTCGTCGACCGCGAACGCCGTGCCGTCGGTGAACGTCGACGGCGCGACGATCTCGAAGCGGCCGTATGCCGGCACGCCCTTGGGCGTCACGTTCGTCCAGTGCTTGCCACCGTCGCGCGTGAGCTGGACGAGGCCGTCATCGGTGCCGACCCAGATCTCGCCCCGTGCGAGCTGGCTGCCTTCGATATCGAGAATCGTATCGTACGTCTCCGCGCCGGAGAAATCGTAGTTGATCGGGCCACCGGGGATGGTCTGGCGTGATTTGTCGTTGAGGGTGAGATCGGGGCTGATAGGCGTCCAATCCTTGCCTTCGTCGTGCGACTGGAAGACGACGTTGCCGCCGTACCACACCGTGTGCGGATCCCAAGGCGCGAACGCGATCGGCGAATCCCAATCGAAGCGGTACTTGTCCTTCGCGTAGTCGAATCCGTTGAAGCCGCCGAGATCGGGGAAGACGTTGATCGTGCGCTTTTCTTTGAGCATATAGATGCCGACCGAGCCGTCTTCCGAATCGCCCCAGACGTAGTCCGGGTTGCCGGGGTCGGGCACGACCCAGACGCCGTCGCCGCCGACGGTCTGGAACGCGTACGAGTTCGTGATACCGTCCGTATCGAGGCTGTTCGAGGGCCAGCACCAGCCGCTGTTGTCCTGCATGCCTCCGCAGACCGTGTACGGGTTGTTGTCGTCGAGGCCGACGTGGTAGATCTGCGCGATCGCGTAGTTGCGCGAGAAGAACCAGGTCTGGCCGCCGTCGTTCGTCACCATCGCGCCGCCGTCTTGGCCGACGATCATGCGCTTCGGATTGTCGGGCGCCACCCAGAGCGCGTGGTAGTCGGGGTGAAGGTCGCTCGCGACCTCTTTGAAGGTCTTGCCGCCGTCCTTGCTCACCGCAGGGAACATGGATACGGAGAGGACGCGATCTTTGTTCGTCGGATCGACCTCGATGTGCGAGAAGTAGAACGGCCGCTGGTCGATGAGCGTGTTGTCGCTCACCATCGTCCAGTTCGCGCCGGCGTCATCCGAACGGAATAGGAAGCCTTCCTTGCTCTGGATGAGCGCGTAGACGCGGTTCGGATCTGAGCGCGAAACGGCAAGCGCGATGCGCCCCATGAGTCCAGTCGGCAGTCCGTGGCCGGTGAGCTTCGTCCACGACTTGCCGCCGTCGGTCGACTTATAGAGGCCATCGTCCGGGCCACCGCTCGATGCGGTCCACGGTTGACGGCGGAACTGCCAGATGCCGGCGTAGACGACGTTCGCGTTCTTCGGATCGATCGCGATGTCGGACGCCCCGCTCGACGGTCCGACGTAGAGCGAATGCGTCCACGTCTTGCCGCCGTCGTTCGTCACGTAGATACCGCCGGCAGGACTGT
>JANWLL010000138.1 GCA_025450855.1 Vulcanimicrobiia bacterium | reverse complement strand
TTCGATCTCGTCGAAGTTGATGCGGTTGACGTAGACGTCGGAGCGCGACTGCAGAAAGTCGCCGATGACCCGATCCGCTGACGCCATGATCGAATGCCCGTCGCCGACGAGCAATATCTCGAGCCGCAACGCCCACAACTGCCGCAGGCTCAACACGGCGCGCGGCGCATCGATGAGCTTGTCGTCGGGCAGCATGCGGATCGCACCGGCCGGATCGCCCCACAGCGCGTCGCCGACGAGCGCGGCCCGATGTTTCGGCAGCGACAACGCGATCTCTCCCGGCGACTTGAGCCCCGCCAGCGCTATGACGGTCGCGCCCTCGAACGGCTCGTCGCCCGCCTTGAGGATGACGTCGACCGGGCCCGACAGGAGCCCGGCATCGCCCTCGCTCGCCGCGATCTTCGCATTGAAGCGCGCCGCGAGATCGCGCGCTTTGCGCTCGTGATCGCGATTCGTGATGATGACGAGCGCTACGCCGCCGAGCGAATCCATCTGCGCGAGATCGGCGTCGGACGCCGCGAGCGGGTCGACGACGACATTGCCGGCATCGTGCTTGAAGAAATGCGAGTTGAAGTAGACGTTGCGTTCGGGCTGCCACACCGACCAGGTGAAGGCGCCCGGGATCGCGAGGGGCTGCATGCCTTAGTCCTTTTTGACGGCGTCGTCGATAGCAGCGAGGAGGTGGTCGGGTTCGAAGGGTTTGATGACGCATCCCGCACCGATGCGCTCGATCTCGTCGAAGAGATCCGATTGCGTGTTGCGTGCGGTTATGAAAAGGAAAGGGACGTCGGCGAAATCCGGATCCGCGCGGAGCTCGCGGCAGAGCGACATGCCGTCGCGTCCGGGCATGAGGACGTCCGACACGATGATATCCGGCCGTTGCCGTCGCGCTTGAACGAGCGCGTCGTCGCCGTCGGGCGCTTCATCGACGTCGTGGCCGGCGAACTCGAGATATTGCCGGAGCGCGCTGCGCAGCACCGGCTCGTCGTCGACGAGCAAGACGCGCGCCATCAGGCGCTCGCCGCCGCTGTCGCGTCCGCTGCGCTCGTACCGGGCGCCCCCGGCACCTCGACCGACACCGTCGTGCCGTGCCCGACCTCGCTCGAGATCGAGATCGCGCCGCGCATGCGCTCGACGAGGCGAGCGACGATCGCAAGCCCGAGGCCGGTGCCGCGGATCTCGGTGCCCGGTCGCTCGACGCGATAGAACCGCTCGAAGACGTGCGGCAGATCATCCTCCGGTATGCCGATGCCCGTGTCGGCGACGACGAGCCGGACGCGATCGCCGAGCCGTTCGACGCTGACCGTGACGCGGCCGTCCGCCGGTGTGAACTTCCTCGCGTTGCCGACGAGGTTCACGATGATCCGGCGGATCGCGTTTTCGTCCGCTCGGACGTACGCCGGCGTATTCGTGAGGCGCACCTCGACGGCCGGCCCCGCCCGGGCGTCGAGAGCGAACGTCGCGTCGACCTCCGCGCTCACGAGCGCCCGCAGATCGACGTCGGTCTCGTCGAGCGGCGTCTCGGTCGCGTCGACTTTCGCCACTTCGAGAAGGTCGTCGACAAGACTCGCGAGGCGCCGCGTCTCGAAGTCGAGCATGCCGAGGAGCTTTGCGTCGTCGTCCGTGAATGCATAGCGCGGCAGCACCTTTCGCCCGAGCAATGCGGAGAGGGTTCTCAGCGTCGTCGCCGGGGTGCGCAGCTCGTGGCTCGCCGTGCCGACGAAATCGGTGCTGACACGCATCTGACGTTCGGCTTCTTCTTTCGCGTGCACGAGCTCGTCGACGAGACGGCGGCGGTCGCTGACGTCGCGCGACACCGCGATCATCTTGTCGCGCAAGCCTTCGTCGCCGTGATGCGTCACGGTGATGCCGGCCCAGTACTTCGTGCCGTCGACGCGCGTCCGCTCGGTTTCGAGATACGCGTAGCCGCGCGTGACGACCGTGTCGGAGAGCTCGGAGAGCTGCGCTTTCGAGATCGCGAGCGGGGGATAGTCTTTCACCGGTTTGTCCATAAGGTCTTCGAGCGTGCAACCGAGTTCGTGGCAAAGCGCGTCGTTCGCGTAACGGACGATCCCGTCCGAGTCGACGAGCATGACGCCTTCGTGCACCGACTCGACGACGGCGGCGAGCGTCTGCGATTCGGCCACGCTCGCTTGGAGTTGGCGCGTGCGCGCGGCGACGCGTGCCTCGAGACCTTCGTTCAACACCCGGACTCTGCGGTTGATCTGACCGACGACTTCGATCGGCACGCTCACCGCGAGCCACGCGACGAGCCACAGCAGGACGAACAGCCATGGCTGCGCCGGCTGATCGGTCGGCGGCGGCGCGATCGTCAGGCTCCACGCGCGGTCTGCGAACGGGATCGAGAACGTCTGGACGTACGGCTGGGACCCCGCGCCCGTGCCGGCGATGCCTCCCGGAGAGCCCGATTGGAGCCTGCCGCTTCCGTCGTCGAGCACGTACGGCACCGGGAGCACCGCCGCGAGATCGTCCGCCAGCAACAGCTGCGCATCGATGCGCGCGACGATCGTTCCCGTGACATCGAGATGGCGGACGAGCGGCTCCGCGACGTAGACAAAAAGCCGGCCTTCGCCGCCCGGCGGAGTCGACGGATCGCGCACGCGGAGGGCGTGCGACGATGTCGTCGTCCGCGTCACGGTCGATTCGCTCAGGACGAGATCGACCGCGCTGATGACCGCGCCCGGTATCTGATCCGCGCCGGTGCGCGACGGCATGCCGAACGCCTCGCGGCCGGTCGCTTCGACATGCGCGACGTGCTGATCGTTTTCGTCGAAGTAGTCGACGACGTCGATCATCGGATTCGACCGCATCATCGAACGCGCGGCTCGCGCGAACTGATCCGGCGCGAAGCTCGTCGTCTCGAATTCATTCTTGAGCGTCAAGAGCGAGCCGAGCGTCTGGTCGATGCGCACGGCTTCGCGCTGAGCGACCCGGCCGCCGAGCGAGCGCGTATCGTTCGCCGTGCGGACGGCGATCGCATCGTTCGAGGTCCGATAGAGGATCGTCGCCATGAACGCCAAGACGACGCCGACGAGGATCTGGGAGATGCGTACGCTCGCGTTGCCCATGAGGGCGACGCCGTCACCGTCGGCTTGGGAACGCGTACGAGGACGCTCTCGTGACCTCGACATCATGCAGTAATTTCGCTTCAGCACGCATCTATGCTTGCCTCTCCGGTGCGCGTACATGGTGGAGAAATGACAATCGGTCCGGGCTTTAGAGGGAACCGTGCACCCGGACCGTCGAAAAGGGACGAATATGGCCATTCGCGCGCAATCGAAGCCCCACCAGCCGGTGATGCTTCGCTTCGAGGACGGTGTTGCTCCCAATCGCGGCGGCCCGCCGCTCGGCTCGTGGCAGGAATGGCTGCCCTCTCAACCGTCGATCGAAGGCACGTTCCCGAAGCCGATCATCGCGCAAGGCCTCGCCGCCTATCAGCGCGGCAAAGTCAGAAGCCTCAATCTCCGTCGGGCTGACATCGTCGCGACGGTCGCCGACACCGAGACGCACACGACGACGCTGACGCGCGACACGTCGCGCCCGCCGCTCGGCATGCGCTGCAACTGCACGTGCCGTTACGGATACGACTGCAAACACGCGGTGGCCGCGCTCTACATGCTTCTCGAGCTTCGCGAACAGCAGGAGGACGGCGAAAGCTCCCCGCCGGCAGCGCCGAACGGACAGGCGCCGACGACGAACGGTCACGCGACCGCCGCGCCCGCGACGCCTGCGACGCAGAACGGCAACGGCGCTGCGACGGCCGCCGTCGTGCCGTCGACCGCGTCTGCGGCGGCGAAGTCGCCGGCCGGCTCGCCCGCGTTCGTCGAGTTCCTCGATCTCCTGACGCCGCATCACGAAGCGGTCGTGCCGCGACGTCGCTTATGGATCGTCGTCGGCTACGACGACCGTCTCGGCGTGTTCCACGCGCGGCTATGCCTCGACGCCCCGAAGCTCCACGGCGTCGCGCGAACGCACGCGGATCTTCAACAGCTTTACCGCACGACGCGTCAAGCGAACGTCACGGGCGAGGAATGGGATCGCCACGACGCGGCGCTGCTCTCCGATGCGTCGCTCGGCGCCGTCTTCGGCACGCCCGCCGACTACGCGCTCGCACGCGCGACGAGCGAACAGACGCAACGCCTGACGCACAACTTTGCGCAGCTGCTGCTGCGGCTCATCTCGCATCCGCGCTTGCGGCTCGACGACCATCTCGGCGCGCATCCCGAGACGATGCCGCCCGTGCGCATCGCGCTCGCGCCGCTCCGCTTGCGGCTCAGCGGCACACGTGACGACGAAATGCATCTCGATCTCGGCGGCCGGCTCGTGCGGCCCGACGTTTCCGAGATGACGTGCGAGAGCGTGCGCACGGTCGACGGCACGCCTGCGTGGCTTTTCGACGGCAGCACGTTCTATCTGCACGACGGCAGCTTCAGCGTCCGCGTCATCGACAGATTGAAAGCGTCACCGACGATCCGCCTCTCGCCGCCGGAAGTGCCGCAATTCCTCGAACGCGCGCACGGGTTGCTCGACCGCGAGACCGCGGCGGGCATGATGCTCGTGCCCGAGGACATGAAGCAGCAAGTATTGCTCCGGCTCCGATGGCAAGGCGACGGCATCACGGCTGACGCCGCGATCGAGGATGCCGGAAGCGGCGCGAATTGGCCGGTGACGACGCTCGAGTTCAATCCGCTGCAGCGGGTCGACGACGGCCATCAAGGCTCGACGCCGCGCTACGCGTACTGCGATCCCGCGGTCGCTGCCCGCGTTCGCGGTCAGCTCGAAGCCGCCGCGTTCCGGCCGTGGAAAGAGATCGCCGACGCGTATGCGGCGCAGCATCAAGACGAGCCGCCGCCGCATTTCGACGAGACGAAGTGGCGCCTCGAGCCGACCGATGCCGCATATCAGTTCGGCACCGACGTCCTCCCGCTGTGGCGCTCGACGCTGCAGCTGGACATGGACGATACCGTCAAGTCGCTCGTCGAAGGTCCGAAGGCGCTGCAGGTCTCGGTCGCCGTCGATACCGCCGAAGAGCGCGAGCGCGCGGACAAAGGGAAAAAAGGCAAAAGCGCCGTCTCGACCGGCCCGATCGATTGGCTCGAGATCTCGGTCGAGCTGCTTCTCGACGGCAAGCCGCTCTCTCCCGAAGACGTGAAAGCGCTCTGGCACTCAAGCGGGCGCTTTCATCGTCTCTCGGACGGCCGCTTCATCGACCTCTCGTCGTTCGCGCTTTTGCGTGAAGCGACCGGCGGCTTCGGCGGCAGCCTTGAGAAAGGCGGGCGCGCGCGGCTCACCGCAGCGCAGATGCTCTCGGTCTACGACGATCTCAAGCGGGCGTGCGGCGAGTCGCAGCTGCCCGCACCGCTCCGCGAGTTGCGCGAATCCGTGCGAGACTTCAAGGGGATCGACGAGATCGAGCCGCCTGCCAACCTCGCGAAGATCCTGCGCCCGTATCAAAAGCGCGGCCTCGACTTCCTCGCGTATCTCGGCAGCTATCACTTCGGCGGCATCCTCGCCGACGACATGGGCCTCGGCAAAACCGTCCAGGCGCTCGCCCATCTCGAATCCCGGCGGCTGGCCGGCGGCGGACCGTCGCTCGTCGTCATGCCCCGCTCGCTGCTCCACAACTGGAAGGTCGAAGCGGAGCGGTTCGTGCCCCAGATGCGGGTGCTGGAGCACTGGGGGATCGATCGATCGCGGGACGTCAAGTCCTTCGACGGCATGGACCTCGTGCTCACGACGTACGGCACGCTGCGCTCCGACGCCCCGTTCCTCAAGGACCGGAAGTTCGACTGCGTGATCCTGGACGAGGCGCAGTCGATCAAGAACGCCCTGAGCGCGACCGCGAAGGCCGCGCGGCTGCTTTCCGGGGAGCAGCGCATCGCCCTGAGCGGGACGCCGATCGAGAACCATCTGGGCGAGCTCTGGAGCCTCATGGAGTTCCTGAATCCCGGGCTCCTGGGCCGGGCGTCGCACGTCCGCGCCGCGCTGGAGGAGCGGGAAGGAGTCGGCCCGGAAGGCCGCGCGATC
>JANWLL010000137.1 GCA_025450855.1 Vulcanimicrobiia bacterium | reverse complement strand
TTCGCGAAGTCGTCGTTCTTCTCGCTGCCTTGGATCTTGAAACGACGGTACTCCGACTTGCGCGGCTTACCGTCCTCGAAGACGACCATCGAGCCGACGACGTCTTTGCCCTGGATGTGCGAGATGTCGTAGCACTCGATGCGCTGCGGCAAGCCGGGCAGGTCGAGCGCGCCGGCCAGCTCATCGAGCGCGGCCGTCGCGCGTTCGGCTGCGACGGCCGTCGTCGCGAGATGATTCGCCAGATGCTGCTCCGCGTTGCGCCGGACTTTCTTCATGTAGTCGGCGCGGCGGCCGCGCTCGGGGCAGAGTATGCGGACGCGATTGCCGCGCATCGTCGAAAGCGCGCGCTCCACTTCTTCGCGATCCTCGATGCGGACGTCGATCATGATCTCTTTCGCGACCATCGGCGCGCGTGCGTAGAACTGCTTGACGAATTCCGACGCGATCTCATCGGGCCGACGGCCTTCAGTCCCCTCGACGATGAAATCGTCTTGGCCGACGAGCTTGCCGTCGCGGACGATGAAGACTTCGAGGCACGACACACCTTGGCCGTGCGCGCCTGCGATGAGATCCATGTCGATCTTGCTGCCCCAAACGACCTCTTGCTTCTCGAGGACGCGCCGCAGATCGGCGATGCGGTCGCGCAGCCGGCCGGCCTGCTCGAACGCGAAGTGCTCGGCCGCGTCGACCATCTCGCGCTCGAGGCGGTCGACGAGCACGCCCTGTTTGCCTGAGAGGAAGAGGACGACGTCGGCGACGATCGCGTCGTAGTCTTCCTTCGTCTGGAAGAACGCGCACGGCGCGAGACAGCGCTTGATGTGGTATTGCAGGCACGGGCGATGGTACTTCTCGCCGATGTCGGGATACTTGCACGTGCGGAGCGGGAAAACGCGGCGGATGACGTCGATCATGTCGCGCAGCCGGGCCGCGTTCGTGTACGGACCGAAGTAGCGGCCGCCGTCCTCGACGATCTTACGCGTGAAGATGACGCGCGGAAACGACTCGTTGAACGTCACCTTGAGGAACGGATACTTCTTGTCGTCCTTGAGCCGGACGTTGTAGTACGGCTGATGCTGCTTGATGAGATTGCATTCGAGCAGCAGCGCCTCCGCTTCGTTGCGGACGATGATCGTACGGACGTCGGAGACGCGCTCGACCATCGCGTCGGTGAGCGCCTGCGACACCCGGCCGGCTTGGAAATACGAGCGGACGCGCGAGCGCAGGTCGATCGCCTTGCCGACGTAGAGCACGTGCCCGCCGGCATCGAGCATCTGATAGATGCCAGGCTCCGTGGGGAGATGATCGAGCGTCTCTTTGAGACGCGACTTGGCAGGCTCGCCGTCCATCGGAGATCCTTACGCTTTTGCGGCCTGCTTCTCCGCGCGGAAGTGCGTCCAGATCCAGATGCCGATCGCGACGACGACGAGGATGATGAGCAGCACGGCGAATCGGCGGACGAACGGATCGAGCTCGGACCAGTTCTTGCCGAGCGCGAAGCCGAGCGAGGCGAACGCCGTGCACCAGATGAGCGATCCGGCCGCCGTGAAGCCGGTGAATACCGCGACATGCATGCGCGTCACACCCGCCGGCAGTGAGGCGAACGCGCGGATGCCGGGCAGCAGCCGACAGATGAGGACCGCGCGCGATCCGAATTTGTTGGACCAGCGTTCGATGCGTTCGAGGTCGGCGGGGCGCACGAAGACGAGCTTGCCGAAGCGCTCGAGGAGCGGCCTCCCGCCGTAGTAGCCGATCGCGTAGGCGACGAGTGCGCCTGCGATGTCGCCGAGCGTGCCGGCGGCGATGACGGCCCAGAGTTCGAGCGACCGCGCTTGCGCGAGATAGCCGCCGAACGACATCATGACTTCGCTCGGAAGCGGCACGAAGCCCGTCGCTTGCAAACCCATGCCACCGAAGATGCCGGCATAGCCGAGTTTGGCGATGAGGTTGACGACCCACATGCTGACATCGTGGAGCATCAGGATGCCGTCCTCGCCCGCTCCGCTTCTGCGGGCGTGCCGATGGATGATAACGATGCGAGCACGCGAGCGCCGACGCCGCCGCCATCTTCGACGATGGCGTCGAGCAGATCGATCGGCGTGACGAACCCGTCTGCCTTCTTCGCCGTCGCGAGCTCGAAGACGCGTTTCACGCGTGGTGTGACGATGACGCCCTCCCACGGATGATCGGAGGCGGGCTCCATGCTCGCGCGGCACGCCCACTTCACTTGCCACGGCTCGACGCCGTCACGGCGAAAGCGTTCGCCGATATCCGATGGTGTCACGATCGCCATGGATAGCAGCAGATGCTCGGTGCCGAGATAGTAGTGGCTCGCGTTGCGGCACTCTTGTTCGGCGAGCGTGACGACCGCTCGGGCCGCCGGATCGAAGCGCGAGAACATCATCTGCCTTGCATCGTCGAAACGGCGGCCACCGGTCGAGATGAATCTCGACCGCTCCCAGCCGCCATCATCGGAATCTCGGGGCGACAGGACTTGAACCTGCGAACCTCTCGGTCCCGAACCGAGCGCTCTACCAAGCTGAGCTACGCCCCGATCAAGAACATGGAACTGACTGACATGCTTTGATTCTGCCGCAATCATATGCCCTCCTTGCCGTGGCCGCGCGTGTAGGGGAGTCGCCATTGGGCGCCACGAACAGGCCGTATCGCGCTGGGCTTGCAACGCGCGAAAAGACCGGAGTCTTCCATCATGCGCTACCTCATCGTCGGCTGCGGCCGCGTCGGATCGACGCTGGCGAGACGCCTCATGCGCGCCGGTCACGAGATCACGGTCGTCGACGAGAATCCGGCGGCGTTCCGCCGCCTCGGCCGCAACTTCGGCGGCCAGCAAGTCCTCGGCACCGGGATCGACGTCGACGTTCTGACGCGCGCCGGCGCGGCGAACGCCGACGGTTTCGCCGCCGTCACGCAAGGCGACAACCGCAACATCATGGCCGCGATGATCGCGCAGCAGCATTTCAAGATCAAGAAGGTCGTCGCGCGCATCTACGACCCCGAGCGGTCGCAGATGTACCGCGATTTCGGCATCTCGACGATCTGCCCGACGACCGTCGGCGCGAAGCTCATGGCGAACGCGCTCATCGAGCAGACGTATCGCGTGCTTCCGTTCGAACGCAAGGACATCGAGGTCATCGAGTTCGTCGTCACCGCGTCGCTCAACGGCAAGACGGTGAAGGACGTGACGATCGAAGGCAAGACGCAGGTTTGCGTCGTCGTCCGCCGCGACGCGAGCGTCGTGCCGAAGTCGGACTTGCGGCTCGAGGTTGGCGACCGCGTCGTCACCGTCGTCGCGCCCGACTACCTCGACGAGTACCGCAAGCTCGTCGATACGAACCTCGCAAAGGCGGGCTAAGTGTTCATCGTTGTCGTCGGCGGCGGAAAGCTCGGCACGTATCTCGCGAAGACGCTCCTCGAGGAGCGCCACGAGGTCATCGTCGTCGAGAAAGACGAGCGCAAAGCGGAGCGGCTGTGCCAAGCGCTCGAGCTCGAGATCGCGCAGGTCGGCGACGGCTGCGATCCGCTCGTGCTCGAGGATGCGGGCGTCGCGCGTGCCGACGTCGTCGTGGCCGATACCGGCGACGACGAAGACAACCTCGTCATCTGTCTCGTCACGAAGAAGAAATTCCCGAAGCCGCGCACGATCGCGCGCGTCAACAATCCGAAGAACAAGCGCATCTTCGAGGAGCTCGGCATCGACTCGGTCATCAGCAGCACCGAAGTCGTCATGAAGATGATCCAGCAAGAGGTCAACGTGCGCGAGGTCGCTCCGCTCATGGCGTTCAAGGGTGGCAACCTCGAGCTCGTTCGGCTATCGGTGCCCGAGGGCTCGCCGGCGAATCGCAAACGCCTGTCGGATCTCAAGCTGCCGCGTCACTGCGTCATTGTCGCGCTCGAGCGCGCCGGGGAAGTGACCGTCCCCGGCGGCGACACGACCGTCGAGTCCGGCGACGTCATGCTCATCATCACCGAACCCGGCGCCACGCCGGAGCTGAAGACCCAACTCGTCGGCGCCTCCCCCCGCTAGCCGTCGATTTGAAAAAGGGAGCGGTCGAGCTTTAGCTCGACCGCCGCGGCCTTTCAGCAATGTCATGTAGCGGTCGAGCTTTAGCTCGATCGCCGCGGCCTTTCAGCAATGTCATGTAGCGGTCGAGCTTTAGCTCGATCGCCGCGGCCTTTCAGCAATGTCATGTAGCGGTCGAGCTTTAGCTCGACCGCCGCGGCCTACCCGAAACCGCGAGTGAAGTTTCCGATTCGCACGTGTGCGAATTCGCGCGCGAGCCATGCGAGCCAAGCGCGCATGCCGATCGGTTTTCGCTTCGGACGTCCGACGCCTGCGAAGTACACCGCTGGATCGACGTTCAACGTGCGCGTCTGCACCATTGAGATCGGATATGCCCGAAGCATCTCCGCGAACGCCGACATCTCATCAGGATCGTCGGTGACTCCGGGGTGGGTCAACAAGTTGAGCGAGATCGACGTACCGCGCGAACCGGCGACGCGCAGACTCTCGATCACGTCAGCCAGCGAATATCCCCGCGGGCGGTAGTAAGCGGCGTAGGTTTCGGATCGCGCGCTGTTGAGGCTGACACGCACGGAAGTGAGACCTGCATCGAGCAGCTGCTCGAGAGCTTGCGGTCGGCTTGCATTTGTGTTGATATGGATAGTTCCCACGGACGTGGCTTGTCGTATCCCTTTGATCGCTCGCGCGATGAGCGGCGCCGCGAGTAGTGGTTCGCCTTCGCAGCCCTGCCCGAACGAGACGATGCCGTTGGGCGCGGCTGCGAGGTGCGCGAGCGCGACCGATACGATCTCCTCGGCCGTCGGGGTCAGCCGGACTCGCGATTGCGCGCTTTGAATGCCGCTGTCGGGTTCTTGCTCTGAGATGCACCCGATACACCTCGCGTTGCACGCGGGAGATACCGGTATCGCTGCTTCTCCCGCGCGCAAGAAGACGTTTTGCGCCGTGAAGCAGCCGTATTCGGTCGCGCATAGCGCGAGCTGGCGGATGAGCGCGCTCGACGGGAACTCGCGCACGTGGGCATCGATGCCGGCGCGTACGGCTTCGGGCGCATGTGCCTGCGGACTCCACATCTCCAGCTCATCGGTGCGGGCAGCCCCGACGCAGACCCGGACGCCATCCCAAGCGACTGCAGCGTACCCATATAAAGGAAGCGGCGACGCACCTGACCTTTCGACGTACGCCGGCAGTAACGTGCGCGTATATCCTAATGGAAGGGCTGCGCCGACCGCGTTGACCTCAGACCCGTCGAAGACGCCTATCACGCTACGCTTTGGACCGTCGAATCCGACGACCGACCTTCCGGGAAGCGTTAGCAGCAACGAGCCTTCAGGAAGGGGGATGAAATCGCGTCGATCCGCGGGCGCGACGACGCCGTCATCCGCGCTCGCGCGCAAGGACGGCAAGTCGAGCACCTTGCCGTCGGCACGTGCGAAAAGCGGATTCATGTGGGGAGGCCGCACCGTGCCGAGCTTCGCTCGGCCTACTACATTATCTTACTGGAAGCCGCGGCGGTCGAGCTAAAGCTCGACCGCTACATCCCAAAATCGCAAGGCCGCGGCGGTCGAGCTAAAGCTCGACCGCTACATCCCAAAATCGCAAGGCCGCGGC
>JANWLL010000136.1 GCA_025450855.1 Vulcanimicrobiia bacterium | reverse complement strand
CCGCAGCGGCGCAGCCGAGGACGACGATCAACGGAAGTGCGGTGCGCGCGCCGCGCGGAAGGGTCAGCGCCGAGATTGCGCCTGCCACTTGGCGACGACGGCGTTCGCCGCGGTCGGCGTGCTTACCGGCAGGCCGTTATCGACCTCTCGCTGCTCGCTGACCGTCAGTGACGAGACCTCTAATGTGTAAGGCGCGCGTTCGATGTGCAGCGGCAAACCCATGAACGTGTCCGGCGATCCGGCGAACAATCCGACGTCGCCGCTCGCGTCGGCGGCGAGGTAAAGATGACCGTCGCCGAACCAGTAATCGCGCGCGACGGCGCCGGTGATGAAGAACAAGACTATCGCGGCCGCGAACGCGGTGAGCGCACGCCACGGGGGGATCGTCGACAGCGTGACCGCCTCGACCGGCGGCCCGTGCACGGTCGCGTTGCGCGCGAGGATGACGGTCGCGTTGTCCGTGCTGCCCGACGCCCGCGCCGCAGCGACGACTCGCTCGGCCGCCGCGCGTGCGCTCTCGCGCGTCATCGCCGCGTTCTGCAATTCCGCCGAGCCGAGCACGCGTGACGCACCGTCCGTGCACAACATGAGCGCATCGTGGCTGTGCAGTGTGTAGTGCGCGATCTTCGTCTTCAGCGCGCTCGCCTGCTCGACGCCGAGCGCTTGCGGCAGGAGCGCGGGTCCGAAAGATTTTCGAGCTGGCCCCGACTGCTGCGGCGCACCACTGCGGACATATTCGGGGAACAGCGACTCGTCGCTCGTCAGTTGGACGAGCTCGCCGCGCCGCATTAGGTACGCGCGCGAGTCGCCGATATGCGCGATGAATGCCTGATTGCTGACGACGAGCGCGAGCGTGCACGTCGAGCACGCGGAGACGAGGTCTTCGGTGGCGCCGCCGAGCCGGAGCAGCCGTTCGTTGCCCTCTGCGAACGCCGATACGAGCAGCTCGCGCATATCGTTCGCAGTGAGGCTTCGCGGAGGAAAGGTGGCGCGACGCAATTCACGTCTGATGACGTCGCGGATCGCATCGAGCGCGATCGCCGACGACGGAACGTCTTGCGGTCTACCGAAACCGTCGGCCACCGCGAGCAACGTCACATTGCGGTGCAGCTGCTCGTGACACCATGCGTCATCGTTGCATCGCTGGCCGCTGCCGACGTCGGTGGTGACCGCAACCTCCATGGTCGCCGCTACCCTTTCGGATTTTTCGATCCTCGGACCGCAAGGCCGAGAAAAACTATTTTGGCGGTTCCGAGGGCAATCCTGTCGCCGCGTCGCAACGCGGTCGGTCCGTCGGCTGGGCGACCATTCACATATGTACCATTTGTCGAGTCGAGGTCCTCGATGGACGGGCCTGCGTCACATCGTATGCGAGCGTGATGCTTGCTGACCGTCGATTCGTCGACCACGAGATCGCATCCCGGAGCCCGGCCGATCGTCGCGCCGTCGTTCACCTCGACCGTTTGGACAGGTCGGCCGCGGAGGCTGACCTTGAGGCGAGCGGCGACCGCCTGTCCTGCGGCGGCCGGCTCTTGCCGCTCGATGTCGGGGTCGCGCAGCGCCCAGACGGCTAGAACGAACGCTGCCACGATCGTGCCGAGCGATTCCCACTGTATCGCAGCAACCGCATTCATATCACGAGAGTTCCGTGTTGACCGCAGCGCGGCCTCGCCTGGGAGCGGTCGAGCTTCAGCTCGACCGCCGCGGCCTAGCCTCTTGCAAGCAACGCGTAGAAAAAGCCGTCGGCGCCGTCGATTCCGGGAACCGTCAATGCATACTTCCCTATCTTTCGCACCGCGGATGACTCAGCCAAAGGTACCTCAGTTGCTGTCCATCCGGAATTCTCATTTAGAAAGGCGTCGACGACTAATTCATCTTCTTCTGCCGGCGTCGTGCACGTGACGTAGAGCAGCCGCCCGCCGGGTCGTACTCGCTCCGCAGCCGTTCTCAAGATCGCCGCCTGGACGCGCGCGAACCTCGCCGGGTCGTTCTCGCGTTTGCGCCAACGCGCGTCGGGCCGACGGCCGAGCACGCCGAGGCCCGAGCATGGTGCGTCGACCAGCGCAGCATCGACCTGCGCGGGCACCTCCGACGGATACGCTTCACGCGCGTCTGCGCGCACGACATGCACGTTTTGCCATTCCTTGCGCCGCACGATGTCGCGCAACGCCGACAGCTTGAGCTCGTCATCATCGAGCGCCCATACCGCTCCCTCGCCGGCAAGCCGAGCCGCGATCATCGATGTCTTCACGCCTCTCCCACAGCACGCATCAAGCACGACCTCGCCGGGTTTCGGATCGAGCAGATGAACCGCGAACTGGCTCTCCTCGCTCTGGCGAACCGCGCGACCGTCGGCGATCGCGTCGCGAAGAAATGCGTTCGCCCCGCCGGCGACGACTATGCATTCGGGGATCTTGTATCGGTTCTCGCGGAACTCCAATTGGCTTGACCGCGGCGGTCGACCGTAAAGGTCGACCGCTCCAGCCTGCGACGTTTGGTCGAGCGACCTAGCCTGCGCCTCGGTGATGAACCGGTCGCGCTCCGGCGGCGAGCCGTCGATCCGGAATGCACGCCGGGGAGCGCCGTTCATCCCGTCCGCGGCGCGCAGCGCAATCTCGAAGCCGAAGCGCTCGATGAGTTGCGCGGCGATCCAATCCGGAAGCGAGGCGTGAAGTCCAAGCGATTCCGCGCCACCAGCGACCGTCGGCACCGGAGGTCGCGCTTTGTTCGCGGCGACCTTTCGAAGCACGGCGTTCGCGAATCCGGCTATACCTGAGTGCCCGCCGGCTCGGGCAAGCGTCACCGCTTCGTCGACGGCGCTGTGCGCGGGCACTCGATCCAAATAGAGCAGCTGGTACGCGCCGAGCAAGATCACCCACCGAAGCCGCTCGTCGAGGGATTCGAACGGGCGCGAAAGATGCCGGCTCACCGACCAGATCAACGCGCGACGCATCTTGAGCGTGCCGTATGCGAGCTCGGTCGCGAATCCGCGATCGGTGGGGTTAAGCGAGGCCGACCGCAACTCGCGATCGAGATCTTCGGCCGCGAATCCGCCGTGCATGAGCGCGGCGAGCGCGACGCCGCGGGCAGTCAGCTTCGCATCCGCTTTCTGAGCCGCTGCCGGCTTCGCTTCGTTCACCGGCGCGCCGCTGACGCGCGGACGAACTCGGCGCCGGTCATCGCGCGTTTGCCTTCGGGCACGACGCGCAGAAAGCGGACGACACCGTCGGCCGCTGCGACCCCCGGACCGTCGGCGGTCACGAGGACCGACCCGGCCGCTTCGGTTCGCGCCAAGAGCACTTTCAATCGCCTGCCTTCGTAGACGAGCCACGCACCGGGTGTGGGACTCGCCGATCGCACGAGATCGACGATCGTCCGTGCCGGCGACGACGGCGCGATGCGCAAGTCGTCTTTGTCTATAGTGCGCGTGTATGTCGCGCGGCTTTCGTCTTGGCGCTCGCGCGGCAACGTGCCGCCTCCAAGCATGCGCGCCGCATCGGCGAGCAGCGATGCTCCGACGGTCGCGAGTCTATCGTGCAGCGCGCCGAAATCTTCATCGGCTCCGATGGCGATCTCGCTCTGAAGCGCGATGTCGCCCGCATCCATCTTCGACGACATCCAGATGACGGTGACGCCGGTGATCGTGCGCCCTTCCCGCAGCGCCGCTTGGATCGGCGATGCACCTCGGTACTCGGGCAAGAGACTGGGATGGACGTTGAGCGCCGTCAAGCCGCCGATCGACAACAGCGCGTCGGGCAGTATCTTGCCGTACGACACGCACGCGAGCAACGCCGGCTTCAACGCGGCGATCGACCCGACGAACGCGGCGTCCAATCGCTCGGGCGTCATGACGTTGAGCCTCAGCTCGAGCGCGCGCGCTTTTACCGCGCTTTGACGTTCGCGCAAACCTCGACCCGCGGGTCGATCGGGCTGCGTGACGACGGCGAAAACGTCGTGGGTCGATGCGAGCGCGTCGAGCGAGGGGACTGCGAACTGCGATGTTCCGAAGAAGACGACCGGCAGCTTCGCGGCAGCCTCAGATCTCAACGGTCGCTTCGTCGTCCGCGGTCGCTTCAGCCTCGACGTGGATCGCTTCGCGGATATTGACCGCTTTGTCGGTGATGAGCACGCCGTCGAGATGGTCGACTTCGTGCTGGAAGCACCGCGCGAGGAGCCCTTCCGTCTCGAGATGGAACTTGCGGCCCGCGCGATCGACGCCCGTCACGCTGCACTTCTCGGCACGCGTGACGTCGCCGACGATACCGGGGATGGAGAGACACCCTTCGGTCGCGACCACTTCGCCCTCGAAATCGTCGAGCACCGGATTGACGACGACGTACGGCCCGTCATCCTCGCCGCCGACATGGACGACGATGACGCGTTTGCCGATGCCGACTTGCGGCGCGGCAAGTCCGATGCCCGGCGCTTCGTGCATCGTCTCGATCATGTCGTCGATGAGCTGCTGCGTCAAGGGCATCTTGAGCTCGAGGTCGCTCACTTTTTTCGCGACCTTGTGCAAGATGGGTTCGGGATCCGAGACGATGCGTCTGACGTACGCCACGTGTGTTTGGCTAAAAGACCTCGGTCAAAGGATATAGTGTGACAGGTCTTGGTCTTTCACAATCTCGGCGAGACGGTCCTCTACATACGCTCGATCGACGGTGACCTTGCCCGCCGACTCAGGCGCATCGTACGATACCGCTTCGAGCACGCGCTCGAGCATCGTGTGCAGACGTCGCGCGCCGATGTTCTCCGTCTGCTCGTTCACCTTCGTCGCCAGGTCGGCGATCGAATCGATGCCGCTGTCGGTGAAGTCGAGCTCGACGCCGTCGGCCGCGAGCAGCTGGCGGTATTGCTCGATGAGCGCGTTCTTCGGCTGCGTGAGGATCGTCTTGAAATCTTCCTTCGTCAAGCTGTCGAGCTCGACGCGGATCGGAAAGCGGCCTTGCAGCTCGGGGATGAGATCGCTCGGCTTGCTCGTGTGGAATGCGCCGGCGCCGATGAAGAGCACGTGATCGGTCTTCACGGGGCCATGCTTCGTCATGACCGTCGACCCTTCGACGATCGGGAGGATGTCGCGTTGGACGCCCTCGCGCGACACGTCGGGACCCATGCGGCCCGCACCGCCGCCGGCGATCTTGTCCATCTCGTCGATGAAGATGATGCCGTTGCTCTCCGCGCGGCGCACCGCTTCGCGCTTGAGCGTTTCGCTGTCGACGAGCTTCGCCGACTCTTCTTGCGCGAAGACCTCGCGCGCTTCGGCGACGGTCACGCGGCGTTTCTTGCGCTGCTTCGGCAGCATGCCGCTGAGCATCTCGCCGAGATTGCCGCCGCCCATCTCTTCGAATTGCGGGCCGCCGAAAGCGCCGATGATCTGCGGCGTCTCCTCGACCTCGATCTCGATCATCCGGACGTCGTAGAAGCCGTCGCGGATCTCGTTTTTCAGTTTGCGGCGGCGCTCTTCGACATCGTCGGATCGCGGCGTCGGCGGCGGCTCGGGCGGCGGCTGCGCTCCGCCGCGGCCGCCGAGCATGGCGGACAGCGTCGAGAACGGCGATTGCTGATGCGTCTGCGAGGCGCGGGTCGAAGGGTCGATGATATCGGCGAGCCGCTCGATGGCGAGATCTTCGGCGCTGCCGCGCGTCTCCGCGAGACGCTCTTCGCGCAGCATCCGTATGCTCGCTTCGACGAGGTCGCGGACCATCGACTCGACGTCGCGCCCGACGTAGCCGACCTCGGTGTACTTCGTCGCCTCGACTTTGACGAACGGTGCGCCGACGAGCGACGAGAGACGGCGGGCGATCTCCGTCTTTCCGACGCCGGTCGGGCCGATCATGAGGATGTTCTTCGGGATGACCTCGTCGCGCATGTCGCCTTGGAGGCGTTCGCGGCGGAAGCGGTTGCGCAGCGCGATGGCGACCGCCCGCTTCGCGTTCGCCTGTCCGACGATGTAGCGGTCGAGTTCTGCGACGATTCGTTTCGGTGTGAGTTCTTGCGGATTCATGGACACGAAAGGTTCGATGGCCGCGCTGCGGTCGACCTCTTCAATGTCCTACCTTCCATATGTCCGTAGTGTTACGTTCGTAGGGATAGACATGGACCATCCAATTGAAGATTACCGGGATGAAAGTGCCTCCCGCTGCGCTGCAGGCGTCTGCGGTCGCGATCGAGCCTTCGAGGCCGAATCTCGCGTGCGG
>JANWLL010000135.1 GCA_025450855.1 Vulcanimicrobiia bacterium | reverse complement strand
GCGTGAGACTCTTCACCTGGTTGCCGAGGATGTGCGAGCACGCGGCGCCGATGCTTCCGGTCGCGCCGATGACGGTGGCGTGCGCTTGCGCGAGATCGATGCCCATCTCGCGCGCGCCGCGGATGAGACTTTGGATGCCGGCGGCGATCGTGAACGAGTTGCCCGTCGTCACCGCGATCGGGCAGTTCTCGGCGACCGTGACGCCGCCGTCGCCGACGACCGACGTGAATGCGCCGAGACCGACGATCTCACAGCCGAGTTCGGCCGCGATGTTCGCTCCGCGGATGATGCGCGCCATGACCTGGTCGCGCGGCAGTTCCAGGAACTGGTCCGGTAGGAGCGGCGCGGCGATGAAGTAGCCCTCGCACTGCGCGCCCGTCGCGCTTCGGATACCGGTGATCTCAGAGACTTTGTAGGCCGGCATCCATTCGAGGATCTTGCGGATGAGCGGTCGGCCCTTACCAGCCGCCTTGGGCTCGTAGCGCAAGACGTCTTCGTAGGAAAGCGGGTGGATGAGGAAACCGAATTTGCGCACGCGACGGAACACCTCGAGCGAGCCGACCCTAAGACGGCGACCGTTATTGTTTCACGTGCGGGCGCTATGGTCCTGGGAGCGGGTCACGCGTTTTGGCGCGCCTGCGCCTCGCATTTCGCTTTCAGCGCGCGCAGCATCATGAGCGAGTTCTCCTCCACTTTCTTGTGGAGGATCGGCCCGATGAGCTCCGCGAGCGTCGGCACGCCGAAATCGTAGTCGACGCCGAGGCTGACGTGCGTCACACCATCGCGCTCGACGAACGTCCACGCGCCTTCGAATTTGTCGAGGTCGCCTTCGATGAGCTTGTAGTCGATGCGCGTGTTGACGTCGTCGAAGACGTCTTCTTCCGTCCACTCGATCGGCGCTTCTTCGACGAGCGTCTTCCAGCGCGACACCGCGGTGTTGCCCTCGCGGCTCAGCACCTTCACGTATTCGACGTCGGGCATGAAATCGGAATAGCGCTCGAGATCCTTAGCGAGCGCGTATATCTGATGCCGCGGCGCGGCGATGTCTATCGAGGTCTCGACGTATGGCATCTTATCGAACAGCGCCGTAAACGCAGCGGTCGCGCATAAGCGCGACCGGCGAAGACGACCGCTAGAGTTTTCCGAGTTTATCCTTCGCCTTGGTCACTCCTTGTCCAAGGATGTCGACTGCTTCGTCGATCTCGTCCTTCGTGACGACGAGCGGCGGTTCGAGACGTATGACGCGCTGTTGGTTGAGCGTGTACGCGGCGGTCATCCCGAGCTTGAGACACTCGGGGATGATGACGCCGCCGTACCCTTCGCTCGTGAGTTCGACGCCGACGACGCAGCCGCGGCCGCGCACCTCGGCGATGACGTCCGGATGTTTCGCGCGCAGCTCGTCCGCGCGCTTGATCAGATACGCGCCCATCTCGCGCGAACGATCGACGAGCTTCTCGTCGACGAGCACTTCGAGCGCGGCGAGGCCGGCCGCGCACGCGAGCGGGTTGCCGCCGAACGTGCTCGTGTGCATGAGCGGCGATTTGCCGAACGCGCTCATCCAGACATCGCGCTTCGAGATCGTCGCTCCGATCGGTACGACGCCGCCGGAGAGACCTTTCGCGATCGTCATGATGTCCGGCACGACGCCGTCCGCGTCGACGCCCCACATGTAGCCCGTCCGGCCGAGTCCGGTCTGTACTTCATCGGCGATGAAGAGCGCGCCGTGCTTGTCGCATAGCTCGCGGACGCCTTTGAGATAGCCGGCGGGTGGGATGACGACACCGCCCTCGCATTGGATCGGTTCGACGATGAACGCGGCCGCGCCGGGCAATGCGCGATCGAGCGCATCGAGATCGCCGAACGTCACGTGCTCGAACTCCGGCACGAGCGGCTGGAATGAATCTTTGAAGACATCGCGGCCGGTCGCCGTGAGGCTGCCCATCGTCTTGCCGTGGTATGCGTTGTGCGTCGAGACGATGTGCACGCGCTTCGTCGACAGCCGCGCGAGCTTGAGCGCCGCTTCGACCGCTTCGGTACCGCTGTTCGAGAAGAACGAGATCGCGAGATCGCCGGGCGCGAGATCGGCGAGCGACTTCGCGAGCAGCGCCATCTGTTCGTTGAAGAAGACGCGCGTCGACAGCGCCATCTTGTCGAGCTGGTCGCGCACCGCGGCGACGACGCGCGGGTGCATGTGGCCGAGCGTGAAGACGCCGTAGCCGCCGCAGAAGTCGAGGTACGATTTCCCGGTATGGTCCCAAACGCGGCAGCCGCGCGCACGGATCTCGACCGGCGCTCCCGCCATCTTCATGAACCGCGCGAGCGGCGGATTGACGAACTCTTTGTACGCCGTGTAGACGGTGTCGAAGAGCGTCAACTGCTGTTCTTGGAGGACGTTGGCCATATCGCGGTGACG
This sequence comes from Vulcanimicrobiia bacterium, assembly GCA_025450855.1. GTDB lineage: Bacteria > Vulcanimicrobiota > Vulcanimicrobiia > Eremiobacterales > Eremiobacteraceae > JANWLL01. The sequence goes on along the minus strand of JANWLL010000135.1, from coordinate 5,138 downwards.
TTCGATTGCCGTGGAGCGCTCGACCTTTACGCTATTGGGATGGAGCGGTCGACCTTTATGGTCGACCGCCGCGACCTCACCTTTGACGATCAGGGAGCGGTCGAGATTTATCTCGACCGCCGCGGCCTCGCAGCAGAGTCGGCCACAAAACATCACCGACTTGAAGGTTGGGCTTTCGGTCAAAAGAACGTCCCTGGACCTATGGGCGACACGAAGCGAGCGAAGTCCGACGGGTTGAGCATCGCCTATGTAGATAAAGGTAGCGGACCGCCGATCATCTTCCTACATGGTGTCGGCGCGACGAAGAAGATGTGGGCGCCGCAGATCGAGATGCTTTCGGAGCGCTTTCGCTGCATCGCTCTCGACTACCGTGGTTACGGCGAATCGGAAGTGCCGCCGGAGTCATCGCTCAAAGCCGATGCGCGCGATGCGAAGGCAATCAGTCGCGCGGCATACGCGCGCGATGCCGTCGCGGTACTCGACGCGGCGGCGATCGATGCGGCACATTTTTGCGGCTGCTCGCTCGGCGGGGTCGTCGCTCTTGAGACGTATGACGCGAAGCCCGCGCGCCTGAAGTCACTCGCGCTCGTCGATACGTTCGCGTTCTATCCCGGCGGCGCCGGATCGATAGACGAGCGCATAGCGAACCTCGACCGTCTTGGCATCGCGGGATTCGCGAAAACGCGGGCACCGGGCATCCACAAACCTGATGCTGCGAAGGAGCTCGTCGAGAAGTCGATCGCTGACATGGCTTCGATCCCGCTCTCGGTTTACAAAGCATCGACGCGCGCGACGTGGACCGGCGACTACCGCGCGCTCATGCCGCGGATCAGCGTACCGTCCGAAGTGTTCTGGGGCGAACTCGACACGTCGATCGCGCCGCACGAGTTGAGCGAAGAGCTCGCGAATGGGATTCCGACGTGCAGCGGCGTCGTCCGTGTACCGCACGCAGGCCACGTCTCAAGCCTCGACAACCCGGAGTTCTTCAACCTCGCGCTCGAGGCGTTCGTCGACTCGGTCGAAGCTGGCTTCATCTAGTCGGAAGCAGCAAAGCCTTCCAGATACAGAGGAGGTCGCGCCGTCGGACGCTCGATAAGGAGAAATCGATGCTGCCCGGCACCGATGAGAGACGCATTCTTGTCGATGACGAAGGTGGTGCCGTTCTTGGCGAATGTCACCCCGGCGTTCTTATCGCACAGCATTCCGCCCGCAAAACGTGCGCAATAGCCGGTCACACGCTGTGTTTGGTTCCAATTGCACCACGAGCACGGATGCGGTGGCGGCGAGTCGTAGTATGTAGTCGGCAATTGCCCAAGAAGACCGACACCGGCACCCGAAGCACGCCATATCCCGTAGTTGTCGCTCGAGTGAACGGTGTCACCGCCATCGACACTGAACTGTGGGTACCCGTCGTGCTCGGCGACGATTGTGACCTTATCGAGAAAGACGCCAGCGAAGATCTCACGGATCGCGCTGCCGTCGAGGACACCAAGGCGGTCGGCGTCATACGTCGTCGATCCCATATCCCAGAAATATGTCAGGTAGAACTCGCCGTCGGCGCCCTCAAACACGCTCGACGCGATGAAGTCGCCGGCATACCGCAGCGTGCGCACACGGACGCGGTCGTGGTTGGGAAACGCGGTGGCGGTTGCCGCCGACGACGCTGCGGGCGAGACGGTCGCGATATAGACGGGCACGAGCTGCACTGCGGTGTCTTCCGCCGGCTCTGAGGGCAACGGCACCGGCGTGAGGAAGACGATCGGGGCGGGCGACGTCGAGGCGGTCGTCGTGGGGAAGGAATTCGTATCGCAGCCGAGCGGGAGTATAGCAACGGCGACAACGATAAGCGCGCCTAGCAAGCGCGAGTACGCTCGGGTCAAAGAAAGAGGCCTATTGCGAGGCATCGGTTTGGCGAGCCTTCGGCTCGCGCTTATATGCGCCTTCATGTCGGCGTCGGCGTCGCACGCCGCTCTCATATCTCCGAGCCCGGTCCGTGAGGTGACGATCCAGCGAGGCGCGGCGCTGGTCCCATCCGTGCAGACGCCGCGTGTCGTCGGAGCTTCGGCGATCGTGACGGGCAGCGGTACTAACCCGTTCCGGCCAGTCGATGCATCGCTTTTGGAAGCGATTGCCGTCTCGAAACGGGGCGACATCTGGATCGCGGCGATCCGCAACGGAGCACAGACGAGCGGCACTTCCGAGCGCATCGTCGTCTTCGATCCGCACACATCGCGGATGTCAGCTTTTAAATTGGGCCGGGGGACGGAAGGTGCGGCAGAGATCGTTCCGTCGACAGATGGAGGTGTATGGAGCGCCCAGGGCCCCTTCGTGCGCCGCGAGTTTGCGAACGGGAGCGCACAAGTCTATGTCGCGCCCTCGACCGAAGACGTAGTTCAAGCGTTGGAAGTTGACTCATCGGGCGACCCCATCGCTTTCGAACCGCACGCGTCTGCGCTAGGTCACGTCGACGCGGCTAGCGGCTCCTGGACGAACGTCCGGCTTCGACCGGCGGTCCAGTCGGTCATGGCATCAGCCCTTGATGATTCGGGCGACGTCTTCTACTCGGATAACGCTTCCGGTATCATCCGAAGGTCGAGCAGCGGCGTCGTGAATCGGTTCTCGATCGCACCGCTCGGCGCTAGCGCGATCGCGATCAATCCGACAGGCGACGTCTGGTTCCGAGACGACCAAGACGACTTCGGGTTGATATCGAACGCCGGCGAAGCGACGTCCGTGTGGCATACGCACGGGTATTTGAAGTCGGTGATCGCCGGCGCTCGCGGTCACGCATGGCTGCTTGGCGAAGAGCTGAGCTCATTCGATGCTCGGACTTCCACCGCGACCGTCATCGAGTCGCGCGTCGGATACGCATATGGTATCGCGCCGGATGGAGACGGGGGCGTGTGGCTATCCGACAGCTCGGGCCTGACGCACGTCGATTCGGGAGGGACAAGGGCCGTCAAGTACGCGATCCCGCAGATCGGCGAGCTCACTCCGGTCGGCGCGCGTGCGGACCGCGTGTGCTTCACCGGCAGTTTCCGCGTCAACGTCGACGACCAATTCGCGCAGGGTGGCGTTGCGTGCCTTACTCCCTCGCTTGATGTGATCACAGCTTTCACCGATCGGTTTTCGCCCGGCATATCAGGCATCGTTGCTGACGGCTCGGACATGTGGCTCGTCGAGCGCGGACGCGCGACTCGTGTCGATGCCGCCGACTCGATCCGGCGCTACCTCTACGCGACCTTGCCAATCGGGCCGGCAAACGCGGCGATTTCGAGCGACCATTCGATCTGGCTGGCGGGAGCAGGGCTTCTCGAACGCTTCTACGGCTCCGGCCCGTCTCAAAGATACCGGGTCACGTATCCGGGGAACGGCCCGTTCGGCCTCGCGCCAGATGATCACGGCGGCACGGTGTTTACCGTCGGGCACGGTGTCGGCGATATTTCAGTCGACAGTAACGGCGCGGAACATCTGCGTTTCTACGAGACCGGCCCATCATCGAGCCCCGAAGGGGTGGTCGCCGCATCGGACGGCACGATTTGGTGCACCGACACCGGCGGCTGGCTATTACGCGTCACCATCGAGGGGGCCGTGAAGCGCTATCGCGTGCCGACGTCGCCAAGCGAGCCGTACGGCATCGCGCTCGGCCCGGATGGCGTGATCTGGTTCACCGAGTTCTTCGGCGCGAAAGTCGGACGCCTAGATCCAAAAACAGGCAACATCCGAGAATTTCAGATTCCTTATGCGCAGTCGTTCCCGACCGGAATAACCGCCGGCGCGCACGACATGTGGTTCCTCGACCTGAACAACAACGTCGGTCGCGTGACGATGGCGGGCAAGATCACGGAATACCCCGTCCTGGCGCAAAGCCCGGTAGCTTATTGAATTACTGCTCCGCGGCCTATGCCTACACTTTTTCCTCGTTGAACCACGCCCGCTCGACGTTGTCGAATTCGAGAAGCAGGTGGTTAGCATCGCCGCCCAAGACATTTCCGACACCGATCAAGGTTAGCGCTCCTCGATCGATTCGATAGATGATACTTTCGCCAGATTCGGAGCCGACCTGGACGAAGTCGCGCTGCGCGAAGCGGAAGCAACTGACCTGGATGTGAGGTCGTTTCTCAAAGCCCTTCAATGCGGTGTCGAGCTCGGGCGCATCTATGAGCCGGAATGAGCTGCCCGCCCGTGAGGTTGCTTCTAGGTAGAAGTCGTGTCCGGCTCGGGCGATGTGACATGTCGCACCGCGCGATAAACCCGGATAGGTCCCGAATTCGCTCTTGGAGGTCTCGAGGTCGTCGCCGGCGCGGACGAGCTTGCCGCCCGAGATGACGTATGGCTCGGATATGATGAATCGTTTGTCTGGTGACGAGTTTCTCGAGACGACTGCTAGTCGTCCCAGGCACCCACGCAAGGTCCAGCTTTCGCGTCCCATCGGCCGCCACTCGACGATCGGCGTGATCTTCCCCATATCAAGGATGCCGACCCCGGCGCCGGTTGCGCCTGCCGCGGCTCCCGGCGGCAGCGGCAGATCGTAGTTGACGTACATCGGATCGCCGCCGCACATGAGTGGCCGGCCTTCTAAGGACCTCAGGTTCCTCTCATTTGATGACACGTAGTAGACCGCGATCCGGGCGCCGGGAACGAGCTTCTCACGGGTGAACGGCGTCGCGCCAGTGAGAAGATACCGAACGAACTCTTCGTCGCTCATCGCATCGGTTGCATGCGAAGACGTCGAGCTCGAACACCCGCACAGCACCCCGCACAGGATCGCGATGACCGCGAGCGCCCTAGCAGGCGACATCAAAGTCAGCCGAGTTTCGTACCGCACTCCGAGCAGAACTTCGCGCCGGGCGCGTTCTGCGCTTTGCAGTTCGGGCACACGGTGCCGGCCATCGGTTTGCCGCAGTCGGAGCAGAACTTCGCACCCGGCTGATTCGGCGCGTGGCAGTACGGACACGCGATCGTCGCGGAAGGCATCGACGGCGCCGCTGTGGCTTGCGAGTTCGCCTGTTGCATCGCCTGATTGATCATACCCGGGAGCGCGAAGCCGATGCCTGCGCCGACGCCGAGGCCAGCGGTCGTTCCGGCACCGCCGCTCTGGTTCTGAGCGGCATCTTCGATCGCACGAGCGCTCTTGT
>JANWLL010000134.1 GCA_025450855.1 Vulcanimicrobiia bacterium | reverse complement strand
AGGGCGCGAGCGAAGCGCCGGCGCGCGCCGGGGCGTCGTGCGCGAGCGCTACGCGCGAGTCGATCGCGCATGGCTTGCGCACGTAGTTCGTCGCAGCGGCGACGGGCGTGTTCGGCGATGAACCACGCTTCCATGACCTTTCCTCCTTCATCAGCATGACGATGACGAAAAAAACGAAAACCCCCGCGGCGTTTCGCGGGGGTCGTCACGTCTATCAGTCGCAGCGCATTGCGCTGCGAGGATCAACAGGAAATGACGTCCCCGCGGATGAGCGCGCGGTCGGGCACGCACGTAAGAGGTGCGATGCCGGGCTTGAAGCTATCGAGTCGGATCATCGGACCGTCCTTTCTGTGCGGCGAAGAGTGCGAATGGGTTACGAGTGGCCATGATAGCACGCAAACGTGACGCATGTCAACAAAAGGCGGTGCTAAACGGCCCGATACCCTTAATAGGCCGTTAATACGGCATCGGCTCGATACGTAAGGAAGGCTCGCATGAGAGCGTCATTTCGCGCGCTAGCGCTTCTCGTAGCGCTCCTGCCGACCGCTGCGCAGGTCGGATGTTCGGCCGCTGCAGGCACGTCAGACGCGGCGATCGGCGGCACGATAACGATCGGCATCGATCTGCCGCTGTCGGGCGCCGACGCATCCGACGGCGTTCCGACGGCGAACGCGGTCAAGCTCGCGTTGAAAGACGCGAACGATGACAATCTCGTCCCCGGGTTCACGTTGCGCGCCGACGTCCGTGACGACACAGTCAACGGGGTCCACGACCCGAAGAAGGGCACCTCGAACTTCCAATCGTTCGTCGCCGATCCGTCGGATCTCGGCGTCATCGGGCCGCTCAACAGCAACGTCGCGCAGGCGATGATCCCGATCTCGAATCTAGATTCGCTTGCGCTCATAAGCCCGGCGAACACGAGCCCCGAGCTGACGAAAGGGACGCAAGCGCTCGCGCTGCGCAAAGCGCATCCGCTCTCGATCACGTACTTCCGCGTCTGTCCGACCGACGACGTGCAGGGCTCCGCCGGCGCCGCGTTCGCGTACAAGATACTCGGTGCGCGGCGCGCGTTCGTCATCGACGACGGGCAGACGTTCGGCCGCGGCGTCGCGGACCAGTGGGCCGGCGAATTCAAATCCGAAGGCGGCACGGTTCTCGATCACGTCCACGCGTTGCCGACGCAGACCGATTTCAGATCGACCATAGCCGCAGCGAGCACATCCGGCGCCGACATCGTCTTCTTCGGCGGCGAGAGCTCGACCGGCGCGGCGGTCGCGCGCAAAGAGATGGCCGGCACGCCGCTCGCGCGCACGAACTATGCTTCGGGCGACGGTATCCAGAACCAGCAGTTCCTCGACGTCGCAGGCCCGGAATCGGAGAACAGCTACGCGACGGTCGCTTCTGCGAACGCGGACGCGCTGCCGACCGCGGCGACGTTCGTCAAGGAATACCAAGCGGCGTACGGTCAGGCGGCAGGCGCGTATTCAGCGAGTGCGTATGTCGCGACCATGGTGCTCGTCAACGCTATCGCAAAAGCCGTCCGACAGGACGGCGGCAGGATGCCGACGCGCGATGAAGTCCTCGACTTGCTGCGCGGTACCGCCAACTTCAGCAGCATCCTCGGCGTCTTCTCGTTCGATCAGAACGGCGACACGACGCTGAAGATCGTCTCGGTCTGGAAGGCGAAGCAAAAGCGCTGGACGTTTCTCACCCAGCGCGATTTTGCGAAGTAAGCGAGCTTAGCGCACGAGCGCCTAGGCGACTTTCCTGAGCTTCTCTTTCATGGCGGGCGTCGGCAGCTTGACGTCGTCCGCGAGCCGGAGCGCGCGCAGCGTCTTGATGACGAGCCACGTCGGATCGAACTCGAACCACTGCAAGCCGTGTCGCGCCGAGAACGGGAACGCGTGGTGATTATTGTGCCAGCCCTCGCCCCACGACAGCAGGCCGACCCACCAGCAGTTCGTCGATTTGTCGCCCGTCTTGTACGTCTGATAGCCGAAACGATGCGCAGCACTGTTGACGAACCACGTCATGTGGTACAAGAGCGATAGGCGCACGAACACGCCCCAGACGAGCCACGGCCAACCGCCGATGAGGAACAAGAGTACGCCGAGAGCTATCTGCAGCGGCACGTGTGCCTTGGCGAGAAAGCGGTAGTAGGGCTGGCTCCACAGGTCTTTGGCGTAGCGTTCCTGCTCGACGAGGTTCGGGCGGTTCTTGTTCGGCCGGTAGAGCCAATCGACGTGCGTCCACAGCAGGCCGCGATGCGCGTCGTGCGGATCCTCATCGGTATCCGTGTGCGCATGGTGGATACGGTGCGTCGCGACCCATTCGATGGGAGCGCCCTGCAGCGCGAGGGTGCCGAGCAACGCGGCGAATCGCTCGAGCCAGCGGGGAACGTTCAGGCTGCGATGCGTCAGGAGCCGGTGATAGCAGAACGAGATCCCGATGCCGCCCGCCAAATAGTAGAGCGCTATCGCGACGGCGACGGCGCTCCATGAAAACGTCCCTGGGATGAAGACGGCAAGTGCGCCGACGTGGATGATCGCAAGACCGCCCCACGTGGGCCAATTGAATTTCTTGACGACAACGCTTTGATTCACGGTGTTTTGACCCACAGTGCTCTTATCCACATTTCTCCTATTTTCTATCGGCACGTTCGATATTAAGTTGCAGAGCTCCCACGGTTTTTGAGCGACCCTCGGGCCCGCGCTGCGTCCCACTGCGGCTTTCATCACTGCTGGTCCGGCGATGCTCGCGTGCCGGCCGACACGATCAGCGCGACGCTTGCCACGATCACGGCTCCCGCGAGCAACGTCTTGAACGTGATCGGCTCGCTGAGAATCGCCCAACCGAGCGCGACGGCGACGACGGGATTGACGTAGGCGTACGTCGCCACGAGCGCGGTGCTCGCGTTACGGATCACCCATAAGTAGGCGCTGAAGCCGACGATGCCGCCGAAGAAGACGAGCCACCCGAACGCGATCCACGAATTGTACGAAACCGTACCGATGTCGACCCGAGCGTATTCCCGGAACGCCGTACCGACGATGAGCAGGCAAGCCCCGCCGGCGACCATTTGCATGCCCGTCGCGAGGAACGAGTCTTCCGGCAGCTTTGCGGAGCGTGAGTAGATCGAGCCGGCGGCCCAGGACAGCGATGCGAGGACGAGGACGATCGCGCCGGCGATCGATACCGAGCCGCCGCCCGGCGCCCCGATGAGGAGCGCGACGCCGCCGAAGCCCGTCGCAAGTCCGACGAGCGCCGACCGCGATGGCATCCGCTTGTAAAAAACGGCGTCGATCGCGGTCATCCAAAGCGGCACGGTCGACACGATGAGCGCCGTAAGCCCGCTTGGAACGGTCGTTTCCGCGAACGCGACGCCGCCGTTGCCGCCGAGAAGCAGCGCTGCGCCGATGACGAGCGTGCGCCGCCATTCGTCGATCGAGGGTACCTTGCCGGCGCGCATAGCGATCGGCAGTCGCCATGCGAGCAGGAGAAGACCCGCGATCGTGAAGCGAGCCCCGGCCATGAGCAATGGCGGCATCGTCGTCACGGCGACGCGGATCGCGAGATACGTCGAGCCCCACAACACGTACACCGTCAACAGCGCAGCCCACACGAGTGCGGGCTGCGCTGCCGGTCGTCGCTCCGCGCGGTCGCGAGTCAACTCAGACGCTTTTCACAGGAGCGAGCCTTTGTCGTCCGCTCCGAGCAGCATGCGCCGGATGTAGTAGATCGGCGGATCCCCATGCGACAGCAAGGCATCGTGGAACTTCGCAAGATCGAACTGTGCGCCCATCTTCGCTTGGTAGTCCGAACGCAGCTTGAGCAGCATGAGCTTGCCGAGCGTGTAGTATCCGTAGAGCGGGTCTCCGGTTCCGCGCACCGCTTCGCGATACGCCGGTTCCCGGCCCATGAACCCGTTGTCCATCAAGAACTGTGTCGCTTGTTCGATCGTCATCCCCTGCGTGTGCTCTTTTATCCCGACGATGTAGCGGCAGTCGCGCTGGAGTGCGCCCGAAAGCTGCGCAAGCCGGTAACGCGGGTCGCCGCCGCCGAGCCCTTCGTCGACCACCATCTGTTCGTCGTAGTGCGCCCAGCCTTCGCCGAACGCGACGTTCCATTCGAGCTTGCGGATGAGGCTGAGGTCTGTCTGCTTGTTGAACAGATAGTTCGTGTAGTGGCCCGGATACGTCTCGTGCGCGGAGACGACGAGCAAGTTGTAGCGATTGAAAAAGCCGAGGTGCTCGTCCGACTGAGCGCTCGTCCATGTCGGCTCGACGGGCGTAACGTTGTAGTACGCCTCCGTCGCATTCGTCTCGAGCGGTCCCGGCGAGTCCATCGATGCGAAGGTGAATTGGCGCTCGAATTGCGGCGTCGGCACCGCCCTCGCGACCGGCGCATCGGGAAGATCGAGGATGTGCTTGCTCTTGATGAACGCCACGAGGTCGTTCAGATCCGACTGCGCGGTCGGGATGAGCCGATCGGCCGTCGGATGGTCGGCCTTCATCTTGTCGGCAACTTCAGTAGGCGATGCGTTCGGGTCGATCTCGCGCGCGGTGGCGATGAACGCCGCTTTGTCTTTGCTGAGGTTCGCTTCGCCGACGGCGAGCAGCCGCGAAAGCGGGATGTCGTCGACGTTCTGCAGCGCCTCGAGATGCTCGTACGCGTCGGCCCCGATAGCGAACGGTGCGTGCGCGTCGGGCACGACCGTCTGCTTGATGAAGGCCGCGTAGCTCCTGAACGCCGCAGCCGCGGCGGCATTCGTCTTGACGAATTCCGCCTTGTATGTGGGATTATCGTCCACCGGTGCAAATGCGCTCGCGACGTCGTGCTCGAGGAAGTCGGCAGCACCGAGCGCGTCGAGCTGCGCCGTCTGCGCGTAGATCGCGGGCACCTCGGACGAGACGATGTTCTTCTCGCCCTGCGCGAGCATCGCGGGTATCTTGCTTTCGCGCACGGTGACGAACAACATGCGCTCGGAGAGCGGCGCGAAATCTCGCGAGACGATCGAGAAGACGGCGCTCGAGCCGAGATCGACGTAGTAGTTCGGCGACATGCGCCATTCGGGCCGTGTCTCCAGCGCGAAGAGACGGCGCCCGATGTCGCTCATGAGGAGTTGCCGGTCGGCCCGACCGTCGAGCGACAAGTCACCGGCGCTCAACGCCTGTAGCTCGTCGAGCGTCTTGTGCAGCCGTTCGATCTCCGAAGCGAAAGCCGCCGGCGTCACGCTGCCGAGCTGAGAGTCGGGGTTGAATGCTATGTGCGCCCCCCCTGGGAGCGGTGAAATGATCTGATGTACGCCGGCGCTCGTCGCGTCCGCCGGCCTGAACTCCCAAGACCCGTTGAAGAACGTCTGCCCGATGGCGGCGAGCTTCGAGTCACCCGCAATGCTCGCGCCCAATGCGGGCAAGGCGAAAGCGACCGTCGACAGAGCCGCCGCGCCGATCCAAGACGATAAGAACCAAGACTTCGACACGATACCCTCCCCTTCGTGTCCGGCTCGAACGCCGTCGAGCTCGGCACCGCGCGGATTTTATGCGGTTCGACTCGCCGGCCTTTTCAAGAGCGAAGCCGCTTGAATGGTTGTTAGTGGGTTCCGATTGTCCAGCTGCCTGTGCTATACTCGGCGTGCACGCCGGCAGAACGACCGTTCGGTATACGGAACGGCGGTTGACGTAAACGGCGGTTGACGTAACGGAGGCCTCGTCCGAATGTCCGTCGCCCCGCCCAAAGTCTTGCTCGCGATGCACGTGAATGGCGCCGACGTCGAGTGCGCGTTTTCGCCGAGCAAGACGCTGCTCGAAGTCGTCCGTGAAGATCTCGGCCTGACCGGCACAAAGCACGGCTGCGAGATGGGGCACTGCGGCGCATGCACGGTTCTCGTCGACGGCGTTCCAGTGCTGAGCTGCCTCGAGCTCGCCGTCGAGGCGGAGGGCCGCGAAGTCACGACCGTCGAGGGCTTGGCTCGTGGCGCCGAGATGCATCCCGTCCAAGCGGCATTCGCGGAATGCGGAGCGGCGCAATGCGGCTACTGCACGCCCGGGTTCCTGATGAGCGCTGCGGCGCTCCTCGACGGGGCCGACGGAAGAACGCTGACCCAGCCCGAGATCGCAGAGGCGCTCGCCGGCAATCTGTGCCGCTGCACCGGTTACACGAAGATCATCGAGGCGGTTGCGCTCGCGAACGGGCGGATGGCGGAGCAAAGCCGTGGCTGAACGCGACTTGCGCACGGTCTCCACCGCGACGAATCCCGACATCGACGCAGCGGGTTTCACCGTCGACTCGGCGGTGTCGAGCATCGCGATCGCCGCGCCGGCGACGCCAGCGGGTAAACCGGAAGGCTTCTCGGTCGTCGGCAAGTCGACGCCGAAGGTGAACGCATTCGCGGCGGTGACGGGTGCCGCGATCTTCGCCGACGACGTCGTGCTGCCGCGCATGCTCCACGGCAAGCTGCTGCGAAGCACGAAGCCGCACGCGCGCCTCATCAAAGTCGATTGCTCGCGCGCGCTCGAGCTGCCCGGTGTGGTCGCGGTCGCGACGGGCGCGGACATCCCTGTGCGTTACGGGATACTCCCATCGAGCCCAGATGAAACCGTTCTGGCCTACGACACCGTGCGCTACGTCGGCGATCCGATCGCCGCCGTCGTCGCGGACGACGAGCTGACGGCAGAAGAAGCGCTCGACCTCATCGACGTCACGTACGAGCCGCTGCCCTCGATCATGACGATCGATGCCGCGCTGCGCGACGATCTGCCCCAGATCCACGCGAACCCGCGGCGCACGAACAACGTCCACAAGGAAGTGCACCTCGAGTTCGGCGACATGGGCGCCGGGTTTGCCGACGCCGATCGCATCTTCGAAGACGAATACTTCTTCGAGGGCAACACGCACGCGCCGATGGAAGAGCATTCGGTCGTCGCGGCGTTCGGGGCCGATTCGAAGCTCACGATCTGGGCGTCGACGCAGACGCCGCACTATCTGCACCGCATCGCCGCGCAAGTGCTCGAGATGCCTGCCTCGCGCATCCGTGTGATCGCGCCGCCGGTCGGCGGCGGCTTCGGTGGAAAGACCGAGCCGTTCGCGCACGAGCTCGCCGCGGCGTATCTGTCGTGCAAGACCGGCAGACCCGTCAAGATCACGCTGACGCGTCAAGAGGTCTTCTACGCGCACCGCGGCCGGCATCCGGTGAAGATGCGCATCAAGACCGGCGTCAAGCGCGACGGCACGATCACCGCATGCCACCTCCAGACGTGGCTCGACGGCGGCGCGTACGGTTCGTACGGTGTCGCGACGACCTACTACACCGGCGCGCTCTCGACCGTCACGTACAAGATACCGGCATACAAGTTCGACGGGTGCCGCGTCTTCACGAACAAGCCGCCGTGCGGGCCGAAGCGCGGCCACGGCACGACGCAGCCGCGCTTCGCGTTCGAATGCCACCTCGATGCGATCGCGGACGCGCTCGGCATCGACGCGGCGGAATATCGAAAACGGATCGCGGTCGATCCGCACTCGACGACCGTCAACGGGCTGCGCATCACGTCGTGCGGTCTGCGCGAGTGCATCGACGCGGCGGCGATGCGGACGGACTACGCCGCCAAGCGCGCGCGCAAGCAGAAAGGTAAAGGCATCGGAATCGCGGCGAGCACGTACCTGTGCGGCGCCGGGCTCCCCATCTATTGGAACGAGATGCCGCACTCGGGCGCGATCGTCAAAGTCGATCGCGGCGGCGGCGTCACCGTCTACTGCGGCACGAGCGAGTGCGGTCAAGGCTCCGAGCACATGCTCGCGGCCATCGTTGCAGAGACGCTCGGCATCGACGTCATGGACGTCCGGGTCTGCTCGGGCGACACCGATCTCACGCCGGTCGATCTCGGCTCGTATTCGAGCCGCGTCACGTTCATGGCCGGCAACGCGGCTCGTCAGGCCGCTGCGCGCGTGCGCTCGCAGATCGCGGACGTCGCGGCGGCGAAGCTCGGCATCGCCGTCGATCGCGTCGGCTTCGCGCTGCGCCGCGTGTTCGACGTCGACAAGCCCGAGAACGCGATCAACTTCCTCGAAGCCGCGCAAGCGACGGAAGCGAAGCTTGGCACGATCGCGGGCGTCGGCTCCTACGCGCCGCCACCCGGCATCGCGGGCGATTTCAAGGGCTCCGGCGTCGGTCCGTCTCCCGCGTACTCGTACAGCGCGTGCGTCGCCGAAGTCGACGTCGACCTCGAGACCGGCGCGGTGACCGTCGAGAAGATAACGCTCGCGCACGACGTCGGTCGCGCGATCAATCCGGATTCCGTCGAAGGCCAGATCGAGGGCGGCGTCTACATGGGGCTCGGCGAAGCGCTCATGGAGGAGCAGATCTTCCGTGCCGGCGAGCACAAGATCCCCAATCTCCTCGACTACAAGACGCCGACCATCCTCGACATGCCGCCGGTCGAATCGATCATCATCGAGACCGACGACGCGGAAGGTCCGTTCGGCGCGAAAGAAGCCGGCCAAGGTCCGCTCAACCCCGTCATCCCTGCGATCGCGAACGCCGTCGCCGACGCGATCGGCGCGCGCGTCTACTCGACGCCCGTGACGCCGGAAAAGGTCCTCAAGGCACTCGACGCCGCAAGCGGCGGCGTCCTCCGCCTTCGCAAGCCGGCGCCTCCGGCGACGCCGCGGGAGCCTGTCGCGCCATGATGCGTCTGCCGCCGTTCTCGTACCGGCCAGCGCGCAGTGTCGCCGAAGCGATAGCGCTCTTGGCGGAGCACGGTCTCGACGCGATGCCCGTCTCGGCGGGCACCGACCTCTACGCGAACATGAAGCAGCGGCTTTTCACGCCGAAGGTGCTCGTCGGACTGCGTCCGATCCGCGAGCTGCGCTTCATCGATTTCGACGAAGGCCGGGGGCTCGAGATCGGCGCGCTCTCGACGCTCACCGACATCGCACGCAATGACGCGATTCGCGCCAAGTATCCCGCTTTGGCCGAAGCCGCCGGCGCGGTGTCGACGCCGCAGCTGCGGAACATGGGGACGATCGGCGGGAACGTCTGCGTCGACACGCGCTGCAACTACTACAACCAGAACCTCGATTGGCGCAAAGCCCTCGGTTACTGCATGAAGAAAGACGGCGACATCTGTCGCGTCGCTCCGAGCAGCCCGAAGTGCGTCGCCGTCAACTCGAGCGACACGGCACCCGTGCTCATCGCTTTCGGCGCATCCGCACGGATCGATGGGCCGTCGGGGGTAACGACCGTCCCCTTCGCGGATTTCTACCGCGACGACGGCATACGCGCGTGGGCGATCCGGCCGGGCGAGATCATCACGCGCATCCACGTGCCGAAGCCCGCGCCCGGCACGCGTAGCGCGTATCTCAAACTGCGATTGCGCAACTCGTTCGACTTCCCGATCGTCGGCGTCGCGGCGATGGTCGCCACCGATGATCGAGGGCTCTGTCGGGATGCGCGCGTCGTCGTCAACGCCGTCGGCTCGCGACCGGTCGTCGTCGACGGCGCCGCAAAAGCGCTGATCGGAACGCACCTCGAAGCTTCGGCGCTCGACGAGGCGGCAGAGGCCGCGTTCGCGGCCGCGAAGCCGCTCGACAACACGAGCGCGACCATCCCGTACCGCAAGCGGATGGTACGCGTCTACGCGCGGCGCGCGCTCGAGCGGATCGCGAGCTAGCGAAGATCGGTCGGCGGGTGAAGCGGCAGCAGCTCGGGCAGCCGCGGCGACTGCGAGAAGTCGAAGTCTTTCTCGAGATCCCCTAATCCAGGATAGTTCTCGCGCACGTCCGGCCGCGGATCGGGGCGCCCGTCGGTCTTCGGATCGATGCGCGCGCCGCCGAGGAAGTCGTCTTCGATGAACTTGACGTAGGCGTCGAAGCTGAGCGTCTGGTTGTCGATGTAGCCCTGCCTCGCGTACGGGCTGATGATGAGCGCGGGAACGCGCAGCCCATAGCCGTTGCGGTCGACCTTCGGCGGTGCGACGTGATCGTAGAAGCCGCCCCAGTCGTCCCACGCGATGAAGATAGCGGTACTATCCCAATCCGGGCTTTGCATGATCGCGTTGACGAGGCTCGTGACGTACGCTTGACCGTCGGAGAGTTTCGATGGTGGGTGTTCGCTCACGACATCGTTCGGGCATATCCACGCGACCGACGGCAGCGTCCCTGCCTTTGCCTGGCTCATAAACGCCGACAAATCCCGGATGTTACCGAGCTCTTTGTCCTGCTTCACCGTGTCGAAGAACGGCAGCGGGTTCCAGATGCCCGGGGTGCGCGACTTCAGCTCGGTAGGAATGCACGTCGCCGCTTGCGGATCGTCGCAATCGGGCGCTCGTCCTTGCTTGATGTAGTAACCCCAGCTGACCCCATGCTTGTGGAGCAAGTACGTGAGATCTGTCCACGCGTAGTCCGGTTTGCCCGCGAGCTTCCGCAGCCGTTTGTCGCGCACGTGCGCGAAGTCGATCGGTAAGCCCGGCCGATCGAGCGCGTCGTGGCAGCTCATCGGATCGTGCGGCACGAGGCAGTTCGCCGACCACTCGGACAGCAAGAACAGGTGCGCGGGTAAGCTCCACGATGAGTTCGGCTCGAACATCTCATCCTGGAGCACGTAGTCGTGCGCGTAGCGCCAGTAGTTCGGCAGCTCGCGTCCGTCGTGGTAGCCCATGATCTCGTTCGGCGAGCCGCCGCTGCATTCGGGATCGACGTCCATGCCTGGGCAGGGCTTGCCGGAGCGAGCGACGGCGATGAAGCCGCTCATCTTGCCGCCGGCGATGTCGCGGTTCGCGGCAGCTGCGCCGTGCGGCGCGCCGTGGTTGACATCGTGCGTCTCGTGAAACGGCTTCACGCAGGTCGACGTCTTCGGGTCGGGCACGCACACGGTCGGCACGCCGTCTTTCATCGGGATGCCGTCGGCGCCGGGATACGTGCCGAAGTAAGAGTCGAACGACCGGTTCTCTTGCATGATGATGACGACGTGCTTGATCTTGTGGATGTCGGCGTCGTCGCTCGTCGGCGATCCGCCGTCGGAAGGCGTCGCCCACGCGAGCGGATGCGTCGCGAATTGCATGCGGACGAGAAAGATCAGCCCTATGACGGCGATCACAGCGATAAGACCGAGGGTGATCGATAGAGATCGCTTCACAAGCCGCAGGATACTTTGACGCGGTGAATCAGTGATGAACCCGAGCGCACCGCATGCGACTCAAGTCAGTGCGGCAACGGATCGATACCGCCTGGAAGTAGTATCGGCGGCCTTGGCGTCTGCGTGAAGTCGAAATCCGCGCGCAAGTCGCCGAGTTGTGTCGCGTTCTCGCGCACGTCGGGTCGCGGATCGGGCCGGCCGTCGGTCTTCGGATCGATGCGCGCTCCGCCCAGAAAATCGTCTTCGATGAATTTCACGTACGCATCGAAGCTGAGCGTCTGATGGTCGATGTATCCTTGACGCGCGTACGGACTGATGACGAGGCCGGGAACGCGCAACCCGTAACCGTTTTGATCGACGGCCGGCGGTACGACGTGATCGTAAAATCCGCCCCAGTCATCCCAGGCGATGAAAATCGCGGTGCTATTCCAGTCGGGACCGCTCATAACGGCGTTGACGAGACCCGTCACGTACGCCTGTCCGCGGCTGATGAGCGCCGGCGGATGCTCGCTGTACTGACCCGTCGGGCAGATCCACGACACCGCCGGCAACGTTCCGGCGGCTGCTGCGCTGTAGAATCTCGACAAATCCTGGACATCGCCGAGCTCGCCGTCTTGCTTCACCGTATCGAAGTAGGGCAGCGGATTCCAGATCCCCGGCGTCTTCGCGCGCTGCGGCACGGGCGTGCACGTCGCTTGGCCGTTCGCGCAGTCCGGCTCCGTGCCGCCGAAGACGTAATATGCCCACGTGACGTTCGAGTGATGGAGCAGATACGTGAGGTCGGTCCAGGGATAGTCGGGGGGTCCGCGGCGGTGCGGGCGATGAGCCGCATAGTTGAAGTCGGGCGGATAGTTCGGTTTCTCCAGCTCGTTGCGGCAGCTCGACGCATCTCCCGGGCTCGAGCAGAGCGCCGACCATTCGGACACCAAGAACAGATGCGCGGGCAGACTCCACGACGCGTTCGACTCGAACATCCTGTCTTGCAAGACGAAGTCGTGCGCGTACGCCCAGTAGTTCGGGATCTCGCGGTTATCGTGATAGCCCATGACGTCGGGCGATGACCCGCCGGGGCAGTGCGGATCGTTGGCGTCGCGACAGCCGGGGAAGTGCGCCTCAGCCTGCCTGAGGAAACCGTCCATCTTCCCGCCGTCGATGTCGCCGGTCGCCGACGTATCGCCGTGCGGTCCTCCGCGATCGAGGTCGTTCGTGTCGTGATACGGCTTCTGGCAATCGCGTGCTCGCGGATCGGGCGAGCATACCGTCGGCACGCCGTTTTGCATCGGGATGCCGTCGGCGCCGGGATACGTGCCGAAATAGGAATCGAACGACCGGTTCTCTTGCATGATGATGACGATGTGTTGGATCTTGTGGATGTCGTCCGGCGCCGACGACGGGGCGGTCGACGCGTTTTGCGGCGCGCTCGCACCGGTGACGGCGATGGCGGTCGCCGCGGCGATCGCCGCGCACGAGGGAAGAACGAGCTGTCGTAGACGGTTCATGAAAGTGAGCATAACAAGCGTTGATTGCGCTTTCGTGAATGGCCGGCGGTGACCTGGAGTCAACGTCGACCTCGCGCGGTGATGCGGACGAGCAAGTCGTGGTCGCTCAAATCGTCGGCTGCAGGACCGACCTTCGGCCGGATCGCGCTCGCGATACGGCTTGCCGCGACGTGCGCGGCGTGCGGATCGAGCATATGGCTGCGCGAGACGTAACGCTCGGCGAGTGCGTATTCGTCGTCGGTGATGCTCTCGAGCCCCGGCAGCGGCTCCACCTCGGGCGCGTCCGACGCCGCCCATTTCGCCGGGTCGGTCACTTCGAATGCGCGGTCGCGAACGACGATCGTGCCTGCAGCGAGGTCGCCGAGCCGTTTGTTCTGCGGCGATACGATCGCGCTGATCATCGACGGCAGATAGCCGAGCGCGGCTTCGCCGACACGGATGAGATTGCGGATGACCGCGTCCATGAACGTGATCGGATAGCCACCGTCGCGGACGACGCGGATCCCGATCGCGCGCTTGCCGGGAGTGCGGCCGTTCCACGCGGTCTCGAACGCGACGAAGTAGCCGAGATAGATGAGGAAGACGACGAAGATGACGATGCCGATCTCGATGGCGTTGATCGTCTGGTCGCGCAAGCCGAGCGATTTGGCGAGCGCCGTCGTGCCGGGTTGCGCCCAGGCCATGAGAAGGAAGACGCCGATGGCGGCGAGGCTTTGGAGCAGCAGATCGATCGCGACCGCCAAGAAGCGGCTGCCGAGACCCGCCAGCTCGTAGTAGAAGGCGATGCTCTCGGGCGTGCGGACCGAGACGTTGCGCTCCAAATGAGTCTCCCGTGGACCGGGCGAACGTCGCGGCGTGCGCCAATCCGTCTTCGTCGCCAGGCGAAAAGCGGGCTGGGACCGGCTCGAAGAACTCATCGCCGCGCTCGACCGGCGCGGCCTCCGAAGCCTCGGTCCCGGTGAAGTGTCGGAGTTCGGCCGCCTTTATCGGTGGGCGACGTCCGACCTCGCCTACGCCGATGGCCACCGCTTCGATCCGACGCTGCGCGCCTATCTCAATCGCCTGACGGCGCGTGCCCACGCGTTCGTCTACGGGGCGAAGACGGGCGAGCCGAACCGCGTCCGACGGTTCTTCACGCACGCGTTTCCCGCGGAATTCCGGCGCTCCAAATGGTATATCGTCGCGTGCGCGGCGTTGTTCGCGTCAGCTGCCGTGCTCGCCTACTGGCTCGTCACGATCAAACCGGTCAACGCGTACGCGTTGCTTCCCCCCGAGCTCATAACGCCGCTCCACGGCAGCCTGCACGACACGAATTTCAAGTTCGACCGCGATCTCGCTCCGGCCGTATCGTCCGAGATCATGACGAACAACATCCGCATCGCCATCATCACGTTTGCCGGCGGCGCGCTGCTCGCGGTTCCGACGTTCTATTTCCTGCTGTTCAACGGTCTCATGGTCGGCGGCACCGGCGCGCTCTACACGAACGCGGGCTTCGGCTACGATTTCTGGGCGACGATCGCGCCGCACGGCTGCATCGAGCTCACCGCGATCGTCATCTCCGCGTCCGCGGGCACGATGCTCGCCGCGCCCATCTTCAATCCGGGCCGATTGCGTCGCCTCGACGCTCTCAAGATCAACGCCCGCCGAGCGGGCATCCTCATCCTCGGCGTCTGTTGCATGCTCGTCGTCGCGGGCACCATTGAAGGCTTTTTCTCGCCTCTTCGTTTTCCGCCCCAAGTCCGCCTCACCGTCGGCGCGGCTACGATCATCCTTATGTTCGT
>JANWLL010000133.1 GCA_025450855.1 Vulcanimicrobiia bacterium | reverse complement strand
TTCGCGACGATCGTATCGCCGGTCGGCAGCTGTGCGACGGCGTCGTCGCCGGCCGGTATCGAAGCGCAATAGCGCTCGACGAGATCGACGTAGCGACGGTCGTGGACCGCGGTGATCGCCGACTTGGGCGCAGTTGCCGGTTCGAGGAAGGTCGCAGACGAAACACCGCCGGCTTCAAGCCCCTCGACAAACGCTGACAATCGAGCGGCACGCTCGGGATGGCCGGCCCCGGTGAGATGGCGCGTGTAGCGCGGATCGTAGACGACGGTGAGCATGACCGAAGTTAGGTCAGAAGCCGTCGACGATCAGCCGCCGAGCTGCTTGATGTACGCCTTGGCCTTGGCCGTCGCGTCCCCTTTGGGCACGAGCGCGACGAACTGCTTGTAAGCGGCGACCGCGCCTTTCTTGTCGCCCATCTGGCGCAACGTATCCCCGAGCACGTACCACAACTGGAAGTCGGGGTGCGCTTTCGTCTGATGCGTGGCAAGCGCTTCGAAGGCGTCGCGAGCGTTTTTGTAGTCCTTGAGATTGTAGTACGCAAGCCCGAGGTTGAAAAGCGCCGCGTATTGATGATCGATCGCGAACGAGCGCTGGAACTCGTCGCGCGCCTGCGCCCACTGGTTTTCTGCCGCGTAGGCCTGACCGAGCCAGAAGAGCGATTCGGGATTCGTCGGGTCCGCGTTGACGAGCGCCGACAGCTTGTCGACCGCCTTCACCGGCTGCTTCAAGCCGAGCAGGTATACTTGCGCCGCAGAGAAGAGCGTCTGCGGATCGCCGGGCGCAAGCACGAGCGCGCTCTCGTACTCCGCCGCCGCCTGCTTGAAGTTGTTCAAGCGCCGGTCCCAGTCGCCTTGGAGCACCAGTGGTTCGGCCGACTTCGGATGGTCTTTGATCGCCTGCGCGAACGCCGCACGCGCCTCGGTCGTCATCTTCTTCGTGACGTAGAACTCGGCGAGATCGTCTTCGCCGCGCACGTCGTCGGGCGTCAGCTTGATGATCTGTTGGAGCACCGCGACCGCGCCCGGCTTATCGCCCTTCACTGACAGCGCGTCGGCCTTCGCGCTCAGCGCTTGGAGGTCGTTGGGATCGGCCGCGAGGATCGTTTGGAACTCCGCGAGCGCCGAATCGGCATCCGGCTTTTTCTGTCCGAGGTACGACCGCCCGATGAGTATCTTCGCGCGGACGTCGGTCGCGTCGATCGCGACCGCCTTTTGCAGCGTCTGGCGACCAAGCTCGAACTTGCCCTGATCGAGTTGCACGGTGCCCAGCGCCTCGTAGCCGAACGCCTCTTTCGGGAACAGTGTGATGGCGCTGTTCGCGATGCGCTGCGCGTCGTCGATGCGCCCCATCTGCAAGTACGTGTCGGATAAATTCGACAGCACGGCTTCGTTCGCCGGATCGTAGATGCGCGATTGTTCGAACGCCGCCGCGGCATCGGGCACGTCGTTGAGCTCGCGGTCGGCTAGCCCGATGTAGAACCATGTCTGCGCATCTTCGAGCCCGAGGCCGCGCGCGGTCTCGAGCTCGTCGCGCCCTTGGCTCGCATTACCCGTCGAGACGAGGAGGACGCCGAGCTCCGCGTGCGCCTGCCGGTCGTTCGGGTTGTCGTGGACGGTCTGCGTGAGGGTCGCGATCCGCTCTTGCGGCGTCGGCGTCGGCGATTCCGATGGCGACGGGCTAGGTGCCGGCGACCCGTGCGGCCGGGCGGAGGCGGGACCGCCATCTTGGGCGAGCAGCAGCAATACTGCGAACATCGCGCAGACGAGCGCTGCTATCGAGATCGGACGCAACGAGGTCTCCTTGTCGACGGCCGCACTGTCAGGCCGCTGGCGCGTGCCGCATATGTGGATGAACGATCAGGCGCCGCCTTTGCGTTCCTTCACGAGGGCGGTCAGGGCGGGTACGATCTGGAAAAGATCGCCGACGACCCCGAAATCGCAAAATTCGAAGATCGGGGCGTTCGGGTCTTTGTTGATCGCCACGATGAGCCCCGAACTGCGCATTCCCACCTTATGCTGGATCGCCCCGGATATGCCGACGGCGATATACAGCTGCGGCGAAACGGTCTTGCCCGTCTGGCCCACTTGATGGCCGTGTGATATCCATCCTGCATCGACGACGGCACGCGACGCACCGACGGCACCGCCGAACGCGGCTGCGAGCTGCTCGATGATGTCGAAATGCTCCGGACCTCCAAGGCCGCGACCGCCGGAGACGACGACGCTCGCCTCATCAACGCCGAGCTTGCCGGCCTCCTGAGCGACGGCTTCCACGATCTGCGCGGCATATGTCTTGCCGCTCGCCGGAGCGACCGACTTCGTCTCCCCCTTGCCCGCCTGCTTGCGCGCGGCGAAGCTGTTCGGACGGCAGACGACCACGCCGAATTCGCTGTTCTTGAAACCGATCGTGCTGACGACGGTGCCCCCGAACTTCGGGGACTGGACGACGACCGAGCCGCCGGCGATCGTGATGTCGGTCGCCTCAGTGATGATGCCTGCGTTCAGCCGCACCGCGACGCGAGCCGCGATGTCCTTACCCGCGTTTGACGCGGGTAGGAGCAGGAGCGACGGCCCTGCCTCGCGCGCGAGCGACTCGAGCGCGTCGACGGCCGGGTCGATGAGGAACGCGTCGACCGGCACGTCTTCGCCGACGACGATCGCGTCGATCGGCGTCTCCTTGATCGCCTGCGCTGCGGCTGAAGCGCCTTTGCCGAGGACGACCGCGGTCGAGGCTCCACCGAGCGCGCTCGCGAGTTCCGCGCCCTTCGAACACATCTCGGCGCCGATGCGCCGCGTCTTTCCTTGTTCTTGTTCGACGTAGACGATGACGGAGCGCACTTAGATCACCTTTTTCCCGATGAGGAAGTCGACGATCTGACGAGCCGCCTCGGCGCCGTCCGACGACTGGATGACCGAGCCTTTCGCGCGCGCACCGACCGGTGCGATCGCGCTGACGACCGTCTTGCTCCCCGCTTCACCCAGACGATCGGCGTCTGCGCCGATGTCGCCGGGCGCGAATGTCTTGATCTCCTTTTTCTTAGCGCCCATGATGCCTTTGAGCGTCGCGTAGCGCGGCTCGTTCGCGCTCTTGGTGACCGACACGAGTGCCGGCAGCGGCGACTTCACCCGCAGGTAGCCGCTCTCGGTCTCGCGCTGAACTTCGACGCCGCCGTCGCTCAGCGTCACGGTGCGCGCGTAGGTCAAGCAGGGCACGCCGAGGATCTCCGCGAGCGCCGCCGGCACGACGCTATTGATCGCGTCCGTGCTCTGCGTTCCCGTCAGTATGAGGTCGAAGCCGACGTGCTTGATAGCCGACGCGAGCGCGTACGCAGTCGCCATCGTGTCGGAGCCGCCGAGCGCGTCGCTCGATAGCAGGGTTGCGTCATCGGCGCCCATCGCGAGCGCTTTGCGTACGACCTCGCGGCCGCTCTCGGGCGCCATAGTCACGATGCTGACGGTCGTGTCGGCGCCGGCCTTCTCTTTGAGGCGGAGCGCCTCTTCGATGGCGTACTCGTCGAACGGATTGAGCACGTTCTCGATCGACGTCCGGTTCAAGCGTTTGGTCGCGGCGTCGAACGTCTTTTCGGCGTTCGTGTCGGGGACTTGTTTGACGGCGACGACGATCTTCAACTTTCGCGCTGGCCTTTCGATATTCGCCGTGCCGGTCGAGCTAAAGCTCGACCGCTACACGGTCACACGGGTTGGATCGATGCGGTCACGCCGGCGAGTGCGTCGTGCGCATCTCCGGACGGACGAGCGAATTGAGGCGGTCGACGAGATCTTCGGCGCTGTACGGCTTGCGGAGCAGCATGAGCGGCCATCGTTCGGCTGCGTGCAGCACTTCCTCGGCGTCGACGAAGCCGCTTGCGACGATGACGTGGATCGCCGGCCGATTCGCCTTGATATATTCGACGATCTCTATGCCGTCGGTGTCGGGCAGCTTCAAGTCGAGGATGATCGCATCGTAGCCTTCGACGGCTTCAAGCTGGATGAGCGCCTCGCCGCCGTTCAGCGCGACGTCGACCGAAAAGCCCGCGTCGCGCAGCGCGCGCGCGATGATGTCGGAGAGCATGCGGTCGTCTTCGGTGAAGAGGATGCGCCGCGTGCGGCGGACGTGCGACTTCGGACTGCCGTCGGCGACGAATGTCCCGGCCCCGTGGCGCGCTTCGATGGCGCCCTCGAGCTGGAGGATGCCGAGCGCCTGACGGACGGTCATGAGCGCGACGCCATGCTCTTTCGCGAGCGCGGCTGAGGCCGGCAGCTGCTGACCGGGGCGATACGTGCCGTCGGCGATTCGCCCACGGATCGCATTCGCGATGGTGAGATACTTCAGCGGTTTTTGGAACGCATCGGGCATGAGAGTACGACAAACACCAATACGAGCGCCGTTGGGATTGGCGTTAGTTTATCGGCAAAAACCGCCAGGGCCTGCCGTGGCGCAGGCCCATTTTCCCTCGCCGGTCAGGGGCTCGTCCGGGTCGGGCCGTGTTTCTGGTCCGTGCCGCCGCCCTGATTGCCGGACTGCATCGCGTAGAGGCCGCGCGTCGAGCAGAACGCGATCGAATCTTCTGCGTCGTCGTTCGCGAGCAGCGCGAGGAGCGAGATCGACGAATGGCCGCCCTGGTCGACGATCTGATACTCGGTGTTCGGGTCTTGGCACGAGCCGGGGCCGCTCGTGTATTGATACGGGAGGCCGCTGGCGGGGTCGACGAGGCTGCCCGTCGTGAAATACGGATTCCCCGGGCCGCCGAACATCGCGACGGTGACGTCGCCTTGGTAGTTCGGATATTGCCCGAAATGATCGATAGAATACGAATCAAGCGCGAAGGCGATCGAGCGCTCGTTCTGCTCGCACGAGGCGACGTTCGCGTTGTCGCGTTCGTGCGCGAACAACACGAATAGGATCATGGCTAAGATGGCGATGATCGCGACGACGACGAGCAGCTCGACGAGCGAAAACCCGCGCGAGCCTTTGACTGGGTGTATCGACCGCATCGCTGGACCCCCCAATAACAGCTTCCGTCCGCGCGCTGGCGTGCCTCCGGGCACGAGGTGTGACTTAC
Source organism: Vulcanimicrobiia bacterium (assembly GCA_025450855.1). Taxonomy (GTDB): domain Bacteria; phylum Vulcanimicrobiota; class Vulcanimicrobiia; order Eremiobacterales; family Eremiobacteraceae; genus JANWLL01. The sequence goes on along the minus strand of JANWLL010000133.1, from coordinate 402 downwards.
GTCACATGGGGTTTGTTACATATGTTGTGCCCGACCCACGGGGACCGTAGGCGTACGCGCTATGCTGTCCCGCCAGACCGCGTGATCTAGACCCCTTGCTGCCCGAGCCGCCCTCGACCGCTGCGGTCGTGCTAGAGATGAGGGAGCGGTCGAGATTCATCTCGACCGCCGCGGGCTCGCCTTAGCGTTGAGGGAGCGGTCGAGATTCATCTCGACCGCCGCGGCCTCGCAATAGAGACAGGTCGGCTCCGGTCGAGCTAAAGCTCGACCGCTCCCAGGACAATTGCCGACCTTTTTGCTCTATTGCTTGACGAGCTGCGGGTACTGTTCGCGCAGATGCTTCAGCTTCGGCAGGTCGTTGAAGACGACGTACGGATAGTCCTGATGATTCTGGACGAAGTG
>JANWLL010000132.1 GCA_025450855.1 Vulcanimicrobiia bacterium | reverse complement strand
GCGTGAGAAACGTGCGGAAGTCGTGTTTCACCGATTCGAGATGGTCGAGTACACGCTGCAGCTCGGAGCGCGCTCCTTCGATCTGCCTACGGATCGCCTGAAGCTCGTTGTCGAGATCGAGGTTCGCCCGCTGCTTGATGAGCTCGACTTCTTTGTGCGCCGCCGCCTTGAGCTCGTCGGCGGTGCGCTGCGCGAGGACGAGCGTGCTTTGCAGGCTCTCCTCCATCGCCCGGAAATGCGAGACACGCTGCTCGAGATCCGCGACCTTCGATTCCAGCGCGGTGCGCGCTTCGATATCCTCTTCCATCGACGCGATGATCTCGTCGAGGAATTGGTCGACGTCCTCGCGCGCATAGCCCTGCAGCGCCTTCTTGAACTCCCGATGCTCGATGTCGAGCGGGGTGATCTTCATTGCCGTCGGGTTCGTCGTCAGACCGCGAACGCCTCGCTCGCGATCTCGCCGTCCTTCGCGTTGATCTGCACGTTGCTCGGAACGAACAGGTAGATGCCCTCCGCGATGCGGTGCATCTTGCCGTCGAGCGTGTAGATGACGCCGCTGAGGAAGTCGACGATCCGCTGCGACATGACGCGATCGGTACCGATGAGGTTCACCGTGACGAGATGGCGCGACCGAAGCGCGTCAGCCATCTCGGTCACCTCCTCGTAGCGGCGCGGATGGAAGACCGAGACGCCGACGCGACGCGACGTCTTCGCGTCGCCGAGCGACACGACGTTGTGCTTCACGTCGTCATCATACTCGTCGTCGAAGTCGTCTTCGTCCGTTGCGCCGGCCGATAGCATGCTGCCGAGTCGCGACCAAAAACCCATGACCTTCCCCTTAGCCTTTCGCCTGCCTGGCACCGAAGAGCGCGGTCCCGAGCCGGACCATCGTGGAACCTGCGGCGACCGCCGCTTCGAGATCGTCGGTCATACCGAGCGAGAGCGTGTCCGCGTCGCTCACGATCGCACGCACCGACCGGAGCGCTTGAGCGGCACGATCGAACGCTTCGCGCGTTGCCGCACTATCCGCCGGTCCGACAGACATGACGCCGCGCAACCGAAGGCCGTCTCGCGAGACGAGCTCGCGCGCGAACGTTGCGCAGTCGTCGGGAGCTATGCCGGCGCGCCGATCGCCCGTCACGTTCACTTGCAGCAGCACTTCGAGCCTCTTGCCGGCGTCGCGTGCGCATTGGTCGAGGAGCGATGCGGTCTCTATATCGTCGAGCGTCTGTACGACATCGAAGAGCGCGCCGATGCGGCGCGCCTTGTTGCGTTGGATGCTGCCGATGAAGTGGCGTTTGACCGGACGACCAGGCCACGCAGTCGCGGCGAACTTCGCCTGCGCTTCCTGAAGATAGTTCTCGCCGATATCGCTCAGCCCGGCCTCCAGTGCTGCCTCGATCGCCTCCGGCCCGAAACCTTTGGTGACCGCGAGGATCCGGACGGCGCCCGCTTGCCTACCGGCACCCGCGCACGCCGACGCGATGCGCTTTCGCACGTCTTCCAGCCTGCGCGCCACCGCGGCCGCGAGGTCGCCGCCGCTACCGCTCACACGTTCGATACGTTTTTAGTCCGCAGCGCGCTTATCCTCCGGCGTGAAGTCGCGCTCGCGCTCGGCGCGCCATTGCGCGAAACGCTTGTCGACGACCGCCGCACGTGCGTCTTTTGCCAGACGCGTCATGAAGGCGACGTTGTGGACGCTCACCATGCGCGGTCCGAGCGCCTCGCCGGCCCGAAAACAGTGCGAAAGGTACGCCCGCGTGAACTGCGCACATGCCGCACAGCCGCAACGCTCGTCGAGCGGAGAGAGATCGTCGGCGTGACGCGAGTTGCGCAGATTGAGCCGGCCGTTCGATGTGAGCGCGAGCGCGTGCCGGGCGCTACGCGTCGGATAGACGCAATCGAACAGGTCGACGCCGACGGCGATCGCCGCGAGCATGTCTTCGGGAGTTCCAACTCCCATGAGGTAGCGCGGCTTTCCAGCCGGCAGCTCTTCGCAGACGATCGCGGCGGCACGCAACCCCTCCGCCTTCGGCTCGCCGACCCAAAGGCCGCCGATCGCGTAGCCCTGGAAGTCGAGCGCGACGAGCGCGCGAGCATTGTCGCGACGCAACGCTTCGAACGTCGAACCCTGCACGATCGCGAATGTCGCTTGACGCGCTTCCGCTTTCGCGGCAAGCGTGCGCTCGGCCCAGCGAAGCGTCCGTTCGGCCGCGTCGGCCGCTCTGCGCTCGTCGACGCCGGCGGGCGCGAGGTCGTCGAGCGCCATCGCGACGTCCGAACCGAGCGCCTCTTGAAGCGCCACGACCGACTCCGGCGTGAACGTGTGACGCGAGCCGTCGAGATGCGATGCGAAATGGTAACCCTCGTCGTCGACCTTCGAAAGCCGCGAGAGCGAGAATATCTGGAAGCCGCCGCTGTCGGTGAGTATCGGGCGATCCCACGCCATGAATCCGTGCAGACCGCCCGCTTTCGAGATGATGGAAGCGCCGGGGCGCAGATAACAGTGGTAGGCGTTCGCGAGGATCATCGTCGCGCCCGCCGCGCGCAGCTCGTCGGGCGAGAGTCCTTTGACGGACGCTTGCGTGCCGACAGGCATGAACGCGGGCGTGTCCATGTCGCCGTGCCGCGTACGAAACGTGCCGGCGCGCGCGAGACCGTCCGTCGCTTCGAGCGAGAACGACACTGAGCTCATCGCGCCGCCTCGCCTCGCCGCAGCCGCTCGACGAGTCCGGCGAAATCTTCGGGCCATTTCGATTCGAAAGCGAGTGCTTTGCCGGTCACCGGATGATCGAACGCTAAGCGCGCCGCGTGGAGCATCTGGCGCGCCACGCCGAGGCGCGGCCTTCCCGCGCCGTACGTCGGATCGCCGACGATCGGATGGCCGATCGCCGCGCAATGGACGCGGATCTGGTGCGTCCGTCCGGTCTCGAGCCGCAACTCGAGCAGCGAGGTCTTCACATCACCGGATCCGAGCCGCTCGCGCACGCGATAGTGGGTCACGGCTCGGCGTCCTTGCGGGCGAACCGCGAATCGCGTGCGGACGGCGGCATCGCGAGCGATAGGCGCGTCGATCGTCCCCGATCGATTCGCCGGCATGCCCCACACGATCGCATCGTAGCCGCGCTTGACGGTGCGTGCCGCGATCGCTTCGGATAGTCCGCGCATCGCACGATCGCTCTTCGCCACGACGAGCAGGCCCGACGTCTGCTTGTCGAGACGGTGGACGATGCCCGGACGCAGCACGCCGTTGATCGACGGCAACGGTCCGAGCTTCGCGAGCAGCGCGTTCACCAGCGTGCCGCGCGTGCTCCCCGGCGCCGGATGCGTCGCCATCCCGGCCGGCTTGTCGACGACGCAGAGGTCGCGGTCTTCGTACACGATCGCGATCGGGATCTCTTCGGGAGCCGCAGACGGCTTCACCGGCGCAGGCACGTCGGCGACGACGTGCTCGCCCGCCGCGACGGATCGGGCCGCTTTGGCGACGCGGCCGTCGACGCGCACAAGGCCGCGTCGTATCATCGATGCGCATGCCGTGCGCGAACGGTCGACATGTTTGGCGAGCACGACGTCGAGACGTTCGCCAGCCTCTGCCGGACGTACGTCGAACGCGACCGGGCGGCTCACTCGGCCGCCTTGGGTTCGCTTTCGGAGCTCGCCGACCGCTCTTGGATGAGCATGCGAAGGAGCAGCAGACAGACGCCGACCGTTATGCACGAATCGGCGACGTTGAAGACCGGGAACCAGTGGAGGTCGACGAAATCGACGACGTACCCGAGCCGGACGCGATCGAGGATGTTGCCGACGGCCCCGCCGAGGATGAGCGCGAACGCGACGTGCGTGCCCCAACCGCCGCGCTCCTGGCGATACCAGATGAAGAACGAGATGAGCACGGCCGATGCGAGCGCGGCGAGCACAAGCGGATGCGAACCGAACAGTCCGAACGCGCCGTGCTGATTCTGCACGTAGGTGAACCAGAGCGCGTGCGGGATGATGATGCGGCTCTCGTCGGGCATGAACGACGTCTTCACCAGATACTTGGTGTACTGATCGAGCACGATGACGAGGATCGAGACGAGCGCGAAGATGCGCTTCACGCCGCCGCCAATTGCTCGATGGTCTGGCCCGTGATGTACGAGATGTACACCGGGACGAGCGGCAAGACGCACGGCGAGATGAACGACACGAGGCCGGCGACGAAGACCGCCCCGATCGAGATCGCACCGGTCGCCTCCGGTCCGGTACCCAAATTCGCGAGTGCCGGGAACGTCGCATAGATCCAGCCGGTGAACCTGAGCCACTCGTTCGTGACGAGCACGAGTCCCATCGCGATGACGAAAAGACCGGCGACGAACTCGATCGCCGGCAAGAAGCGGCGCATACGCTTGAAGATCGGCAGCGCTCGATCGAGCGCGAACGCGGTGAGGAAGAACGGGATCGCGAGTCCCGCCGAATAGACGAGCAGCAGACCCATCGCCGCGTAGACCGTCTTCGCATCGCTCGCCATCGCGAGCACCGCTGCGAGGATCGGGCCGATGCAGGGCGACCAGCCCGCGGCGAATCCGATGCCGACGAGCACGCTTCCCGCATACGAAACGCCGGGGCGTCTGATGCGCAGCCGTTTGTCCATCTGCAAGAACGGAAGGCGGAACAGGCCCAGCATATTGATGCCGAGAAGGATGACGACGACCCCGAGCACCGTCGTGATGATCGTCCGGTAGTCGTTGAAAATGGTGCCGATGGCGCTCGCCGTCGCCCCGGCGATCACGAAGACGAAAGTGAAACCACCGATGAAGGCGAGCGCGTGGAGCATCGCTTCTCGCTTGCCCGTGGGTGTCGTCACCGCTTGAGCCATGGTTATCGGGGCGCTGCCTCTTCGTCGCCTAGGACCGTGTAGGAGACTTTGGTGCTCGTAGCCGCAGTCGCAGCCGGATCGCATTGGTTCACGTATCCGAACTTCGATCCGGTGGCGATCCATCTCGGACCGATCTCGATCCGCTGGTACGGCCTCACGTACCTTTTCGGCGCCTTGATGGTCTACCTCCAGTTGCAGAGCGCGCGCAGCCGCGCTCGCACGGGCATGACCGTCGATCAGGCGCAGGAATTCGTCGTCTACGCGATGATCGGCGTCATCGTCGGCGGCCGCGTGTTCTATCTCATCGCCGACATGCTGACGCCCGGCGGGCATGCGGCTTCATATTATTTCCAGCATCCGCTCGAGCTCATCGCGATCTGGGAAGGCGGTATGGCGTTCCATGGCGGGCTCATCGGCGCCGTCGTCGGCTCGTGGTTCTTCCTGCGTCGGAACAAGATATCGTTCAACCGGCTCGCGGATGAGACGTCGCTGTGGATTCCCCTGGCGATCGCGCTGACGCGCTTCGCGAATTTCATCAACGGCGAGCTTCCGGGTCGCCTCACCGACTCGCCGATCGGCATGCAGTTCCCGAGCGCCGTCGGATACCGATATCCGTCGGTGCTCTTCGAAGCCGCGGGGATGCTCGTCATCGTGCTGCCGCTGCTTTGGCTCATCCATCGTTGGAAAGGGCGCGGCGACGGCGTCATCTGGTGGGCGTTCATCGCCGGTTACGGTCTTGTGAGGACGATCGTCGAGTTCTACCGCGAGCCGGGGATCGTCTGGCTCGGTCTCAACGCCGCGCAATGGCTGACGATCGCGATGTTCATCCTCGGCATCGTCATGTGGATCCGCTGCCAACGTGCAGGTCCGACCGCCGAGTTAGCTCCCGCCGTTCAGCCGCCCAAACCCAAATCATACACCGCCCGCGCTTGACTGACATTCGCCTCTAGAAAGGG
>JANWLL010000131.1 GCA_025450855.1 Vulcanimicrobiia bacterium | reverse complement strand
GGGCGTCCCGAGCCCTAGGCCCGGGGCCCGAATTGGAGGAGGCATGTTCACTAAGATCCTTCGCGGCGGCTTAGGCGCAGCGGTGGCTCTGGCTTTTGTGCTCTGCCAGGAAAACTTGGCTCTGGCGAGCTCTACAGGTCAGATCACCGGCCGGGTCGTCGACGCGAGCACGAACGCGCCGATCGCAGGCGCGAACGTCACGGCCGTATCTCCGACAGGGAGTTACAAAGCGGTGACGAGCTCGAACGGCTATTATGCGATCGTCAACGTCTACCCAGACACATATCGCGTCAGCGTGACTTCCGAGGGTTACACCTCGGCGCTGTCTGACGGCAACACGGTGAACCAGGGCACGACGACGGCCGTCGACTTCACTTTGACGAAGACGACGACCGTGCTTGGTCACGTCACCGTTCGCGGCGTGACGACGGTCGTGCAGCCGAGCGTGCCAGCCGACCAATACGTGCTGACCGCATCGGCCGCAGACGCGACCAACGGGTCGGGCGGGTCGATGTCGCTCTACCAGACACCGGGCATCATCGCGACGCTTCCGGGCGTGACCCTCGACGCGGGTGGATACTCGCACATCCGCGGCAGCCGCTTCGACGAAGTCGGCTACGAGTACGACGGCTTGACGACGGTCGAGCCGATCACCGGCACGTTCTCGACGAACCTCGTCGAAGACGGAGCATCGCGGCTTTCAGTCTCGACGGGCGGATATTCGGCTGACGGCGGCAACGCGATCTCAGGCGTCGTCAACACGGTCGTCGGCGTCGGCACGTATCCGGCGCGCGGCAGTTTCACGACGCTCGTGCAAGCGCCGACGTACTACCACGGCTTGAACTTCGACTACGGAAGCGCGACGCCCGACGGGCGGTTCTCGTGGTACGTCGCTGCGGTCACGTGGAACTCGGGGTACGACTTCGGCAACCGCGGAACGTTCTACCCGAGCGTCATGAACTTCGAGTCGGCGGCCGGTGTCGGCTACCTCAGCAGCGTCGTGCCGAGCCGCGACCAAGTCGTCAACCTCCACTACAAATTCGGTCAGAACATGGGCTGGGATCTCCAGTACCTAGGCACGACTGGCATCGAGCACTACAACAACAACATCCTGCCGGCGTTCTTCCCGAGCAGCAACCCGCTCGACGGCACGGTCGCGGTGAATCCGCAGCCGGTCGGCGGCATCTGCGATAACGTCAGCGCCGCTACTGGTACCGGCTCGCCGCTGTACCCGGGTCAGACGACGTGCACGGAGATCCCGCCTCCCGGCTCGACGGAACATGACGACCAGGGCTACTTCATCGACAAAGTCCAGCTGTCGCACAACTTCTCGTCGAACTCGTCGCTGTCGATCCACTACGCGCGCGTCGGATCGTACGTGACGTTCTGGTTCCCGTTCGGCGGCGGTTCGTTCGACGACAACTACCAGAACCGGCATTCGGACCAGCAAGAGTTCGAAGGCGACTACACGATCCAGGCCGGGTCCGAGCACCTTCTCAAGCTCGGCGCCGACCATATCTACAGCAACAACTTCCTGTACGCGCTGTTCCCGTCAGTTAGCGAAGGCGAAGTCGTGCCGACGAACAACGGCGACAACTCGTACTGGATCGCCGACACGTTCAAGCCGGGCGACAATCTGACGCTTGACATCAGCGGACGTCGCGACACGCGGACCTTCTATCGCGTCACCGCACCGACGTTCACGGATTCGGCCAACCAGCTGCGCGGCGGGCTCGCCTACCAGCTCGGCCGGAACACCGTGATCCGCGCGACCGACGGCAACTTCGCAAGCCTGCCGAACATGTCGCGTGTCGAGCGCATATTCAACTTCGCGCCGCCGTTCTTCCAAGTGCACCCGGTACCGGGTCCGAACGAGATACTCCGCGACGCGATTCCGGACATTCCTCAGAGCCACCAGTACGACTTCCAGATCGAACAAGACCTCGGACACGGCTTCGCGTTCAAAGGCGGGCCGTTCTGGCGGCGCACCGACAACCTCATCGAGACGTTCAAGGCGCCGAACCAGCCTGCGTCATTGCCGCAAGCGGCCGGCCCCTATGACGTCAACGGCATCGAGACAGACCTGCAGTTCCTCAACGCGGGCGGCGGCGGCCTTACCGGATACCTGAATTACACGCACACGAGAGCGCTCGCGGACGTCACCGCGGATTTCGAACCGGCGCTCCCACCCGGCGCGCAGTTGGCCAACGCGCTCTTCCCGGCGTCATTCGTGCCGCCGAATGCGGCAAACCTCGTGCTCGACTGGAAGCGGGGTAAGTGGGAGATCAATCCCGTCATCGATTACTCGTCAGGCTTCCCGTACGGTACCGGTGCCTTCACATATAACAACCAGAACTGCGCTAACGGCACGGGCGGCGGCGACCCGAACAAACCGTGCGGCGCGATCGTGCGTAACCCGAGCGCGTATCAGGATACGAGCCCGGCCCCGCCGTCCGGGGATACCTTCCCGGCAGGGATGTGCGGCCACGACAGCTTCCCATCCGTGAACAAGACGTATTGCACGATGCTCATCGACCCGAACGAGAGCAAGTTCGCGGACGGCCGGGTGTGCTGTGTGTCGCTCGTCGCGAACCTCAACCTCTACTACAACATCAGCTCGTTGACGACGGTCGGCGTGCAGATAGAGAACATCAACCGCGACTACCGTCCGACGGCGCTCGAGCAGAACTTCACGTGGCCGAGCGGCAACAACGGTTATCTCAACTACGGAACGGATCCGTACATGGCGAGCGCGATGAACGGTTCCGAAGAGTTCCTCTTCACGGTCGTCCAGAAGATCTGACGAAGGGTTCCCTCAGCAAGGACGGGCCGGCGAGCGATCGCCGGCCCTTTTCTTACCGCGCCGTATCCTCGACGACGAGCCCGTCGCGCAGTTTGATGATGCGTTTCGCGTGGCGCGCGATGTCGTCGTCGTGCGTCACCATGATGATCGTGCGCCCGCCGTCGTTGAGGCGCCCGAAAAGCCCCATGATCTCTTCCGCCGTCGTCGAGTCGAGGTTGCCGGTCGGTTCGTCGGCGAGGAGCACCGCAGGGTTGTTCACGAGCGCGCGTGCGATCGCGACGCGCTGCTGCTGCCCGCCGGACAGTTCCTGGGGTTTGTGCTCGAGACGGTCGCCGAGGCCCACCTGCTTGAGAACTTCGGTCGCCTTCGCCTCGCGCGCGGGGTCGCCGGCGTAGAAGAGCGGCAGCGCGACGTTGCGCACCGCCGAGGTCCGCGCGAGCAGGTTGAAGCCTTGGAAGATGAAGCCGAGCTTCTGTAGACGGATCTTCGCGAGATCGGCGTCGTCGAGCGCCGAGACGTCGACGCCGTCGAGCCGGTAGAGCCCAGTCGTCGGCTTGTCGAGGCACCCGATGAGATTCATGAGCGTCGACTTGCCCGAGCCCGACGGACCCATGATCGCGACGTATTCGCCGGCGTCGATCGAGAACGAGACGCCGCGCAGCGCCGGCACCTTGATGTCGCCGATCGAGTACGTCTTCGTCATCTGTTCGATCTCGATGACGCGCCCCGAGCGGGTCGACGTCGCTTCCACCATGGCCCTACTCATAGCGCAAGCACTCGATCGGGTTCAGGTAGGAGGCGCGCACCGCCGGGTAGATGCCGAAGATGACGCCGACACCGACCGAGAACGTCAGCGAGACCGCGATGATCGGCAGCCACGAGAACGAGACGACCGTGCCGGTGAGCTGCGCGATGAACGTGTGGATGACGAGCTCGGCTAACAGCACCCCTCCGATGAGCCCTATCGTTCCGCCGATCGCGCACAGCAGCAGCGCTTCCGTCAGGAACTGCCCGAGGATGTCCGACCGGCTCGCGCCGATCGCCTTGCGGATGCCGATCTCTCTCGTCCGCTCGGTCACCGAGACGAGCATGATGTTCATGATGCCGACGCCGCCGACGAGCAGCGAGATGCCGGCGACGATGCCGATGACGCCGGTGAGGACCGTGAAGACTTTGCTGATGCCGTCATTGAGCGTCTTGATGTCGCGCTCCTCATACTGTGCGCGTTGCCCGTGTATCTTCTGGAGCGCGGCGATGGCCGCGTTTCCGATGCGCGTCACGTCACCGGGGCCGTTCGCGATCACCGATAGCGCGAAGACGTACGTGTAGCCGAGCTCCGGTATGAGCGTGTACGGCACGAGTACCGTCACCTGGCCGCTGTTCGTCTGGAGCAGGCCGGTGGACTGCGGCTTTTTCTGCACGCCGACGACGACGTAATAGCTGCCGTTGAGTCGGACCGCGCGGCCGACCGCTGGCACCCCGTCGCCGAAGAGCTTCGACCGCGCCGTGTCGGAGAGGATGCAGACCCGGTGATGCGCGGCGACGTCGTCCGGCGTGAAGCGCCGTCCTTCGGCGAGCGGTGTCGTATCGAAGCCGATGCCCGCGCCGGTCGTGAAGACCTGGAGCGTCTCATCGGTGTGCCGCACGCGGGTCTCCATCTGGATCGCGAGCACGGGCTGGACGTCGACCGCGTCGGGGACGAGCAGCTTGACGCGGCGGGCATCTTGGTATCGTATCGCGGCGTTCTGCGGATCCGGCTGCTGCTGTTTCGGCACGATCAAAGCGCTCGACTGCGAGTACGGCGACAGCAGGTTCTGCACCGACTTCGTCGTCGAATCGCCGACCGCGAGGATCGCGATGACCGCGCCGACCCCGATGATGATGCCCAGCATGGTCAACAGCGAGCGCGTCCGGTTGTTCCAGACGAACTCGACCGCCTCGGCGAAGAACTCGAGGATCTTATTCATGGCGCAGACACTCGATCGGCTCGAGCTTGCTCGCGCGAACGGCAGGCCACGTGCCGAAGAAGAGGCCGATGGCGAGCGACGAGCCGAGGGCAAGCGCGATGATCGGCAGCCAGCTGATGCCGGCGGAGACGCCGGCGAACGTGACGTCCAAGACCGAGCTGCCCGCGGCGGCGGCGGCGACGCCGACGAAAGTGCCGATGCCGCCGCCGATGAGCGTGATCGCGACGGCTTCTGTGAGGAACTGCCAGAGGATGTCGCCGCGCGATGCGCCGATCGCTTTGCGGATCCCGATCTCGCGCGTCCGCTCCATGACGGATACGAGCATGATGTTCATGACGCCGATGCCGCCGACGACGAGCGCGATCGCGCCGATCGCCGAGATGCCGATAGCGACGAACGAAATCACCTGGAGGAACGTCGCGCCTTGCTGCGAGCTGTCGAAGGACTGGAAGGTGGCGTTCGGATGAAGGCGCTTGAGGACGGCTTCCGCATCGTCGATCGCTTCGGCAGGCGTCGACCCGGGGGCCGCGTAGAGTTGGATCCCTTGGATCTGAGAAGCCGGCAGCCGGTGATAAGTCGTGTAGGGGATGTTCAGCGCGTCGCTGCCGCCGATGACCGAGTTGAAGACTCCGGCGCTGATGTTCGCATACACCCCGACGACGAGAAAGCGGCGCCCGGCGATGCGGACGTACTTGCCGAGCGCAGGCGCGCTGCCGAACAGCTTCGTTTTCAGCCCCCAATAGAGGTTGCAGACGGCGCGCGCGCCGTCGACGTCATCCGAGTTGAAGCGCCGCCCCTCGGCCATGACGAGCTTGTCGGTCACGTAGTCGGTGTCCGAAGCGAGTTCGTAGACATCCTTCGAATGGCCGTTGCGCACCGAATAGTAGTTATCGTAGACGGGGAACACCTTGGCGCAGCGCGAGCACGAGGTCAAGACGTTCTGGAAGTCGCTCCAGGTGACCTGAACGGCGTTGACGCGGCGCGAGCTTTGATCGGGGAACAGGAACAGTCCCTGATCTCCGAAGACGCCAAGCGTCTGGCCGATCGATGACTTCGCGCTTTGCCCGAGCGCGAAGATCGAGATGACGGCCGCGGTGCCGATGACGATGCCGATCATCGTGAGCACCGACCGCGCCCTGTTCGCCCAGAGCGTGTTGAGCGCCGCGAGGAAGTACTCGCCGAACTTCACGGGCCGCTGCTGCCCGTCGGGGCCGGCGAGGCGGCCGTCGCGCTCACTTTCGAGCCGTCCTTGAGCGACGAGATGTTCGTCGTGGCGACGACGTCGCCGGACTTCAGGCCCTTGGCGATCGCGACGTCGGTGTCGTTCTTGATGCCCTCCGTCACTTGCGTCTTCTTCGCCGTTCCGCTGCCGATGACGAACGCGTAGTGTTTGGCGCCGTCGTCGACGATCGCGCTGAGCGGCACGACGAGGGCGTTCGCCGCCTTGCCCGTGACGATGTCGACGTCGCACGACATGCCGTCGCGCAGGAACGGATACGTCTTGCCCAGGGCGATCGTCGTCTCGACGTTTTTCGCCGAGTTGCCCGCCTGGTTTTGAGCGATGACGACCGGCGCGATCCGAACGACCGTGCCGACGAGTGAGTAGCCCGGGAAGTCTTCGCCCGTGATGAACGCGTGCTGTCCGAGCTTGACGCTGATGACGTCCTGTTCGTCGACCTGCGCCTTGACGACCATCGGCCCGCTGCCGGCGATGGTGAAGAGCGTCTGGCCCGGCGTCACCTGATCGCCGACCGAGAGGTCGGCTGTGCCGCCGAGCGGCGACGTGACGTTGCCCAGCGTCTGGACGACACCGTTGAAAGGCGCGCGGACTTCGGTGTACGCGAGCTGTTCCTCATCATATTGGAGCTGCGCCGAGGCGGATGCCTCGCCGGCCTGCGCCGAAGCGACGTCGACTGCGGCGGTGTTCTGGCCCGCTTGGATCTGTGCTGCGGACAGTGCGGCTCGAGAGCTGTCGACGGCGTGACGGTCGGCGGCGATCTTCGCGTCCTGCTGACCGACGCTGTCGTTCAGCTGCTGCTTCGTCAGGGTGTATTGACGCAGTGCCGAATCGTACGCCGCTTGCGCTTGTTCGTATGCCGCTTGATCGCGGTTCAACTGCAGGTGCGCGATCGCATCCATCTTGTAGAGCGCGACGTCGCCGTCGTATTGCTCCTTCGCGGTGCGGAGGTTCGTCTCGGTGTCTTTGAGCTGCGACACTTGCTGCGCGAGCTGCGACTGGCCAGACAGGCCGAGCGAAGCGAAGCCGGCCGCCGAGACTTGGCCTTCGCGCTTCGCGTTGATGTCGGATTGCAGCTGCGACTGCGCGGACAGCAAGTTCTCTTGCGCTTGTGCCACGCTCTGCACGTTCGAATCGCCCGAGACCGCAGCCGTCTGCTGCGCTTTCCTGAGCGTCGCGAGCGCTTGAGCAACGGCAGCGTCGTCTGCGCTCACCTTTGCCGAGGCCGCCCGATCGTCGAGCTTCATCAAGAGATCGCCCGCGCGCACGCGGCCGCCTTCGCGGACGAGGATGCGCTCGATCGTCGAGGCGGTCTGCGCCGCGATCGTCGCGGTCTGCGGCAGCGACAACGTGCCGTTCTCGGGCAGCTTGTTGACGAGCGTACCCGGTTTCACGGCGATCGTGGTGACCGCGACCGGCGCCGGCCCGTGCTTCGCGATGACGCTGATGATGATGATCAGCACGATAGCGCCACCGACGATAGCCGGGCCGAGCCACTTGGGCCTTTGCTTAAGGTCCATATTCACTCCACTAGCGTTCCGGTAGCGAGTTTGAGGCGGTCGGCGGCGAGCGCGTAAGCGACCTGCGCGTCGAGCAGCTGTTTCGCGGCCTGTAGATACGTCTGCTCCGCCGTCGTCACGTCGATCTGGCTGCCGAGCCCGACCTTGTACTGGACTTGGGCGATCTTCGCGGCTTGCATGGCGACGCT
>JANWLL010000130.1 GCA_025450855.1 Vulcanimicrobiia bacterium | reverse complement strand
ATGGACGCGCTGTCGTCGCAAGCGACGGTGAGCGGCTACAAGGCCGTGCTGCTCGCCGCCGAAGCGCTCCCGAAATTCTTTCCGATGCTCATGACGGCGGCCGGCACGATCGCTCCTTCGAAAGTGCTCGTGCTCGGCGCCGGCGTCGCGGGTCTGCAAGCGATCGCGACCGCGCGCCGTCTCGGCGCCGTCGTCTCCGGCTTCGATACGCGCCCGGTCGTCAAAGAGCAGGTCGAGAGCCTCGGCGCCACGTTCGTCGCGCCGCCGATCACCGGCGAGGGCGCGGGCGGTTACGCGCGCGAGCTTACGGCCGACGAGCAAAAGATGAATCGCGACGCGCTCGGCAAGCACGTCGCCGAAGCCGACGTCGTCATCACGACGGCGCTCGTGCCGGGCAGGCGCGCTCCGATCCTCATCACCGAGGATATGGTGAAGGCGATGCGGCCGGGAAGCGTCATCGTCGATCTCGCCGCCGAAGCCGGCGGAAATACGGAGACGATCAAGCCGGGCGAGACGAGCGTCTTCCACGACGTCACGATCATCGCACCGTTCAACATCCCAAGCTCGATGCCGCTCCATGCGAGCCAGCTCTATGCGAAGAACGTGCTCGCTCTGTTCGACCTGCTCGTCAAAGACGGCAAGCTCGCACTCGACATGGGCGATGATATAACCAAAGGCGCCTGCGTGACCAATGGCGGCGCGATCGTCAACCCCGCCGTCGCGAAACTCGTCGAAGGAGGCGCCGCATGAGCCCGCAGCTGCTCACCGAGATCACGGTCTTCATTCTCGCGGTGTTCGTCGGCTTCGAGGTCATCTCGAAAGTGCCGTCGATGCTCCACACGCCGCTCATGTCGGCGACGAACGCGATCCACGGCATCGTCGTCGTCGGCGCCATGCTCATCGCCGGCGCTGCGATCGGGGGCACGGTCGGACAGGGGATCGGCCTCGCTGCGATGGTGCTCGCGACGATCAACGTCGTCGGCGGCTTCGCGGTGACCGGCCGGATGCTCCAGATGTTCAAGGCGAAAGCGGGTCCGAAAGCATGACGCTGACAGAAACGCTGCTCGCCTTCGCCTATCTCATCACGGGCGTGCTCTTCATCATCGGCCTGAAGTTCTTGAGCTCGCCGGCGCACGCGCGAACCGGCAACACCCTCGCCGCGGTCGGCATGCTCATCGGCGTCGTGGCGACCGGCTTCGACACGCACATCATCACCTGGCCGCTCATCGTCATCGGCGCCGTCATCGGAGCGCCGATCGGCTACTTCGGGGCGATGCGGGTCAAGATGACCGCGATGCCGCAGATGGTCGCGCTGTTCAACGGTGCGGGCGGCGGCGCGGCGGCGCTCGTCTCGTGCGGTGAGTTCCTGCGAATCCTAAGCGGCGACCAGTCATCCGACGCGTCGACGCTCGTGCCCATCATCCTGAGCACGATCATCGGCTCGATCTCGTTCGCCGGCTCGCTCGTCGCGTTCGCGAAATTGCAAGAGCTGATGACCGGCCGCCCGATCACGTACGCCGGCCAGCAGATCGTCAACGGCCTGATCGCGCTTACGATCGTGGGTCTCTCGGTCGCGCTTGTCCTCGGCTACCTGACGCCGCCGGTATTCGGCGGATTGGTCGCAGCGGCGCTCATCCTGGGCGTTTTGGCGGTGCTGCCGATCGGCGGCGCCGACATGCCCGTCGTCATCTCGTTGCTCAACTCGTTCACCGGTGTCGCGGTCGCGATCACCGGATTCGTCTTGAACAACACGGTGCTCATCATCAGCGGCACGCTCGTCGGCGCATCCGGTACGCTGCTGACGATGCTCATGGCTAAAGCGATGAACCGCAGCATCGGCAACGTGCTGTTCGGCGCATTCGGCGCGGCGCCGGCGTCGGCGGGGGGCGCTGCAAGCGCCGGCAAGCAGACGTCCGTGCGCACCGCTTCTATCGAAGACGTCGCGACGATGTGCGCGTACGCGCGCAGCGTCGTCATCGCGCCGGGATACGGCATGGCGGTCGCGCAGGCGCAACACGCGGTGCGCGAGCTGTCGGCGAACCTCGAAAAGCGCGGCGTCGACGTCCAATTCGCGATCCACCCGGTCGCGGGCCGCATGCCCGGTCACATGAACGTCCTTCTCGCAGAAGCGAACGTGCCGTACTCGCAGCTCCACGAGATGGACGAGATCAACCCGCAATTCGAACACTGCGACGTCGCGCTCGTCATCGGCGCGAACGACGTGACGAATCCTGCGGCGCGTAACGTCCCGTCGAGCCCGATCTACGGCATGCCCATCCTCGACGTCGATAAGGCGAAGGCGGTCATCGTCTTCAAGCGTTCGATGGCGACCGGCTTCGCCGGCATCGACAACCCGCTGTTCGAGAACCCGAAGACGTCGATGCTCTTCGGCGACGCGAAGGACACGGTGACGAAACTCGCCCAAGCCGTCAACACGGTCTAGGCCTCGCAGTAAGGAAATGTAGTAGGGCGAGCGAAGCTCGGCCGCGATCTTGGGAGCGGTCGAGGTTCATCTCGACCGCCGCGGCCTCGAAGGCGTAGTGCTATGAGTCTCCTCGAATATCTCGATCAGCTCTTCTTCGGACCGACGCATCAGTTCGTCGCGCAGAGCAAGTACTCGCTCGACGAATCCGTGGCGCGCCTGCGCGCGGCGTTGCTCCCGAAGTTCTGGCGACTCGTCTTGCCGTTCCGTACCGGACTTTGCGGAACGGTCGAACCCGATCGTGTCCATGTAAAAGCTCACCAGGGTTGGCGTCGCTCGGGCGTCTCGTGGTTCGACGGCGCGTTCTCGACCGACCGATCCGGCGTCATATTGAGCGGTCAAATCTCCGTGCCGCTCCTCTACAAGCTGCTCTTCCTGCTTCCGATCCCGGTGGTAGTCTTCGAAATCGCTTGGGCGGCACAGCGCGGAGCGCGCATCCCGGCGTGGTGGATCACCATCGCAACTGCGATTTTCGTCCAGGCGGTCGTCATCGTTGCATCGCGTCTCCAGCGCGGCTGTGACGAGCGGCTCATAGCGGACCTGCTCGACAACGCGCTTTCTTAGCGCTGTGCGCGTTTTGGGCGAAGATATCAGCATTAGATGGCAGAACCACGCAAGCGTTATGTGGGCGCGCCTTAAGCTCTGGTTCGGACGGCCTGGTACAAAGAAGGACTACCTTTTCGTCTTCGTCGTTGTCGGCGGCATCCTGATAATCTACGCATTCCTAAGGTTCACGATGAACCCGTGCGGCGACCACTACACATGCTTCTAGCCGACGCTTCTTCCGGGTAATCAATTTCATTCGGCCCACCCGCCTAGCGGCGGATGAGTCTTAGCGAGCGGTGACGTCCTGCGCGTCGATGACGAAGCGCAAGTCCTTTCCGGTTCCCGTTTCCGCCCGTAGCCCAAGCGCTTGTGCAAGCGCGATCGACGCCTCGTTGCGCGGGTCGACCGTCGCCACGATCGACGTCACAAGATACGAGCGCACGAGGTGCGCGATGACGGCGGCCGTTCCTTCTTTTGCGTAGCCGTGCCGCTGATGATCGACAAACGTGACGTACGCGATTTCGGCGGTGCGGTCGGCGCGCACGGTCGCCTGGAACCAGCCGACGTAGTCTTCCGTGCCCCGCAAACGCGCCGCCCAGTTAAGCCAGCGCTCCGAGCCGTCCGGCGATAGACCGGTCGACCACCCGCGATAGCGCATCTCGAGCGCTTGCTCCGATGTCGGCGGGGCTTGATCGACGTACGTGAAGAGACGGACGTCGCTCACAAGCGGAAAAAGCGTTCGCGCATGATGCCGACCGATCGGTTCGAGGACGAGCCGTTCCGTCTCGAGTTGCTCGGCGCTCAACGCAGCGGAGCGGTCACAAGACCTCGACCGCGATGTCCTCGTTCGTGTAGATGCAGATCTTCGCCGCGATCGCGAGCGCTTCGCTGACGATCTGCTCGGCCGACATCGTGCTGTTGCGCAGAAGCGCGACCGCGGCCGCCTGCGCATACGGACCGCCGCTGCCGATCGCCGCGACGTCATCATCCGGCTCGACGACATCGCCCGTGCCGGACAACACGAAGAGATGCTCGGTGTCGCCGACGATTAAAAGCGCTTCAAGCCGGCGCAGGTAACGATCAGTACGCCAATCCTTCGCGAGCTCGACAGCTGCGCGCGTGATGTTGCCCCGATACTCCGAGAGCTTCGCCTCGAACTTGTCGAGCAGCGTCATGCCGTCCGCCGCCGAACCGGCGAAGCCCGCAAGCACTTTGCCGTCGCCGATGCGCCGGATCTTGCGCGCCTTGTGCTTCATAACGGTCTTGTCGAACGTCACCTGGCCGTCGCCCGCGATCGCGAGCTTGCCATCGCGGCGCACGGCGAGGATAGTCGTCGAATGCGATCTCATCGTCAGGTCCCTGCCGGCGTCAGCCGTTCACGCTCGCGTTGCGCGGCGATCTCATCGATCGCGGCCAGCGCGCGTTCGGCGAGCGCGTGGCGGCGCGCCTTCTTGTCGCGTATGGACGTTTCGAGCGGCGCGAAGTAAGCGAACGTCACGTTCTGCGGCTGGAAATCCGGCGATGTGTCGTCGCGCAAGTACGCGCAGAGCGCGCCGATCGCGGTCGTCGCGGGCGGCACGAACGGGGTCTTGTCGCCGCGCAGTCGCCGGCACGCATTGATCGACGCGACGATACCGCTCGCGGCCGCTTCGACGTAGCCTTCGCTGCCCGTGACTTGACCCGCGAGAAACACGTTCGGCGCGTTTCGCAACGAGAGATCGGGGTTGAGCACACGCGGCGAGTCGACGAACGTGTTACGGTGCATGACGCCGAGGCGGAGCCACTCGGCATCTTGGAGCCCCGGCAATTTCGAGAACACCGCTTTTTGCGCGGGCCACGAAAGTCGCGTCTGAAAACCGACGAGATTGTATGCGGTGCCTTCGCGGTTCTCGCGCCGCAGCTGGACGACAGCATACGGCCGCTTGCCGGTCGACGGATCTTCCAGGCCGACGGGCTTGAGCGGCCCGAACCGCAACGTCTCTTCGCCACGCTCCGCCATCACTTCGACCGGCAGGCACGCTTCGAAATACGGCACTTT
>JANWLL010000129.1 GCA_025450855.1 Vulcanimicrobiia bacterium | reverse complement strand
CGTCTCATCGTCCGGGCGTCGCCGCGACTCGACTACTACGACGGAGAGTAGCCTTCGCGTAGTCGTACAGCACTGCGTTGAACGCGGCCTCGTCTGAAGCGTCCGGCTTCGAGAAGTCGAAGAGCATCGACGTCTGAGCGTGCGAAGCGTGCGACCCGTTGAGCGCCGAGAGTGACACGCTCGGCTTCGACGCCTTCCACGGCGTCGTATCCGGAGTTTCGGCCAGGAGCGAGGTCATCGGCAGCGCGCCCGCGTCGAACTGGCTCATCGGGGGCAAGCCGAGCACCATCTCGATCGTCCTGAGCACCGAACACTGCGTGAAATTATCGTGCGAAACGACGCCTCGCCGGACTGGGCCGCCGACCACGAGCGCCTCGGCTCGCTGCGCGCTGACGTGATCGGGCCCCGACTGCGAGTCGTCCTCGACGACGAAGACGACCGTGTCCTTCCAATAGCGGCTGCGGCTCAAGCGATCGACGAGGCGGCCGACCGCGTAGTCGTTGCTCGCCTCCATCGCAAACGGCGTCCGATAACCGGGTCGCGTCGCAGCCGTATGGTCGTCGGGCAGATACATGATCTCGAGGTCGGGCAAGCCTCCGTCGCGGTCGTACGCGTCGAACTCGCGCGCCCATTCGTCGATGCGCGACTGGTCGCTGTATTGGAGATCCCAGCCTCGGTAGAGGAGGTCGGTGTGGCCGCTCAGCGCCTTCGCTTGATACGCGAAGTTCTTGCCCGCCCCGAACACGAACTCGCCGTAGTCGCGGACGGTGCGGCCGTGCGAGAGCGCGTCGTTCCATATATATCCGGCGTCCGGCACGGCCGGCGGGTCGTCGGGGAAGAACGAATCGTTTTCGCGCCCGCGGCCGGCGTATGCAGTGGGCCAAAGCTTCTCGACGTAGTCGTCCGCATAGGCGGCGGTCGCCCAGTTGTGACCGTTGACGCTGACGAAGCCGCTCTCTTCAAAACGATCCATGAGGACGAAGTCGTCGGCGAGGCGGTGGATGTTCGGAGTGATCTTCCGGCCGAAGAGCGCGAGCGACGCGTCGCCGTCGCCCCGCGGATCGTCGCCAAGGATCTCGTCGTACGTCCTGTTCTCCTTGATGACGTAGATGACGTGTCGGACCGACGTGCTGCGCGCCGGCGCCGGCGGGTCGCCACCGCGGTAGCGCGCGTCGGCGCGTGCCGTCGCGAGGCCGGCATCGAGCGACCCACTGCCCTGGAGCGGCACGCGTTCGAGATCACCCGTGAGCAGCGAGCCGATGTACTTGCTGTCGTCGAACTTGCCGATCGCGGAATGGCCGAACGTCGGGTTCGGATGGCCCGACAGGCCATCGCCGTCGAGCACGAAGAGCGTCGAGCCGTCCGCAGAGATCGCGACATCGGTAGGATACCACCCGACCGGCACGGCGCCTGTGACCTTTCCGCTTTCCGTCGAAAGCGCGGTAACCGCGTTGTCGCCCGCATCGGCGACGAAGAGCGTCTTGCCGTCGCTCGTCACCGCTAGACCGCTCGGCGTCGTCCCTTCGAGCGCGTCCGCCCAAAGGCTCGGTTTGAAGCGCGTGCGGACGGCGTTATCCTTCGTGTCGACGACATCGACCGTGCCGGAGTTCGCGCACG
This sequence comes from Vulcanimicrobiia bacterium, assembly GCA_025450855.1. Taxonomy (GTDB): domain Bacteria; phylum Vulcanimicrobiota; class Vulcanimicrobiia; order Eremiobacterales; family Eremiobacteraceae; genus JANWLL01. Next base: position 4,916 of record JANWLL010000129.1, on the reverse strand, counting down.
AGACGTAGAGCGTGCCGCCGTCGGGCGAGAACGTCAGCGCGTTCGGATGGTGATCGACGACGATCATCGCCACCCGCAATCCCGTGCGGACGTCGATGACGGCGATCGAGGCGGCGCCCCAGTCGCTCACATACGCGCGTTCGCCGTTGGGCGAAAGAACGACCGCGAGCGGTTCGGTGCCCGTCGGTGTGGACCAGCGGATCTTCCCGCTCGCGCTGTCGAGCGCGTAGAGTTTCTTCGTCATGCCGCCGGTCACGTAGACGGTCGAGCCGTCGGACGACACTGCGAGACCGTCCGCCCACACGTCACCCTTCGAGAGCGTCCACGTCGCGCGGCCGACGAGTTTGCCGCTCGACTTGTCGAAGCCGAAGACTTTGACGCCGCTCGACTGCGCGGTCGCGACGTAGAGCGTCGAATCGTCGGGCGAGAAAGCGACGCCGTAAAACGCGCCATCGACGCGCTCCGTATCGACGACTCTGCCGCTCGCCGCTTCGACGATCGAGACTGATGGCGGCGCATATCCCGCGTTGGTGACGGCGAGCCACCTGCCGGCGTGATCGAACGCCATGTGCAGCGGAAGCGTGCCGAGCGACGTGAGAGCGCCCGCCGGATGGATGGACCAGCCGTTCGGCAGGATGCCCGCGCGAGCGTCCGCGGCGACGAGTGTAAGAGACGCCGCGAACAGCGCGGCGAGCGACTTTCGCATCATCAATCGTATCATGACGCAGAGCGGATACGGTCGCGCCAAAACGGGTCCCTTCGGCGCTATGGCTAAATATGCGAAACAATGACCCAAGTCGTCATCCTCGGCGGCGGATTTGGCGGATTGTACGCAGCGCTGCGCCTGCAGCGCTTGTTGCGCAAGCGCGATGACGTCGACGTCACGCTCGTCAGCCGCGAGAACTTCTTCCTCTTGACGCCGATGCTGCCGCAAGTCGCGGCGAGCGGGATCGATACGCGGCACATAGTCACGCCCATCCGCGCGGTTTGCAAGCGGGTCAGATTCTACGAGGCGGAAGTCAAGAGCGTCGATCTCGACGCCAAGCGGGTGACGATCGCGCACGAGCAAGGTCCGCGGCACACGCTCGAGTACGATCATCTGCTGCTCGCGCTCGGCGGCGTCACGAACTTCTTCGGCATTCCCGGAGTCGCGCAGCACTCGATACCCATCAAGACGCTTTCCGACGCGGTAAGGCTGCGCAACCATGCGCTCGACATGCTCGAACGCGCCGAGCTCGAGGACGATCCCGCGGTGCGAGCCTCGCTCCTCTCGTTCCTCGTCGTCGGCGCCGGATTCGCCGGCGTCGAGACCGCCGCAGAGCTCGACATCTTCGTTCACCGCGCGGCGCGAGCATACCATCGCTTCTGGCCCGCGGACGTCAAGGTGAAGCTCGTCGACGGCGGCGCTCGCGTCTTACCGGAGCTGCGCGAGCGCCTCGGTGAGCTCACGAAGCGTACGCTCGAAAAGCGCGGCGTCGAGGTGCACCTCGGCGTGTTCGTCGCATCCGCCGACGATCGCGGGGTGACGCTCAAAGACGACAGCCGCGTCGACGGCGCGACGATCGTCTGGGCCGGCGGCGTCGCGCCGAATCCATTGGTCGCCTCACTTCCGATCGCCGACGCGCGGGGCCGAGCTCCGGCGTCCGCCGAGTTCGTCGTCGCGGGCCGGCCGGGCGTCTGGGCGATCGGGGATTGCGCCTCGATCATCCCTCCAGACGGCGGCCGCCCCTATCCGCCGACCGCGCAGCACGCAGTCCGGATGGGTCCGCACGTCGCGGACAATATCGTCGCCGCAATCGATGGACAGCCGCTGCGGCCGTTCGATTACAAGATGAAGGGACAGATGGCGAATCTCGGCGAGCACGACGCGGTCGCTATGCTCGGAGGGCTTCAAGTCTCGGGTTTCCCCGCGTGGTGGCTATGGCGGACGTACTACCTGCTCCGCCTCCCGACGCTCGACCGCCGCGTCCGCGTCGCGATCGACTGGACGCTCGATCTCATCTTCCCGCGCGATATCGTCAAGCTCGCCCCCTGGGATTCTTCCTGATGGGAGCGGTCGAGATTTATCTCGACCGCCGCGGCCTTCCAATCTAGAACTCGACGCGACGTAGGATTTTAAGCGCGCCGACGCGCAAAATACGCTCACCACCGGATCCGGCTATCGTCATCATATGACGGTTGGAGGTTTGCATGTCGCGCGCGATCCGCGTTTCAACCGCGGCTCTATGGCTGCTGGCCGTCGTCGCATTCGCTCCGCTTCACGCGGCCGCGCGCACCGCGCTCGACGTGCCCGGCGTCGAGCCGGGCGCATCGACGCCGGTCGTCTTCGCCGATGCGCTCCAGCAGTCGACGACCTGGTCGAGCGCATCGCCGCTCTCGCTGTCGCCCACAGGCGACGTGCTCTCGCTGCGTCCAAGGCAGATCGCTTCGCGGATCGTCTTCGCTGCGGGCCAAGCGCACGTCGCAGGTGACTATGTGCTACTCTACGCAGGCCGCGGCCGTTTTGCGTTCGAGGGCGGACAAGTCATCGACTCGCGAAGCGGACGGATAGTCGTCCGCGTGGGAAGCTCGAACCCCGGTCTTGCGCTCGCGCTCGTGAGCGTCGACGCGCACGATCCGCCGCACGACGTCCATCTCGTCTTGCCCGGCTTCGAGCATTCGTTCGCAAGCCGGCCGTTCTACCCGGCATTCGTCGCATCGATGGCGCGCGCCGACGCGCTGCGCTTCGCGACGTGGTCGCACGCGAGCGCGCTCGTCTCGTCGCAGGTGTGGCCGCTGCGCCCGCGAGTAGGAGATGTCACGCAAGCGCGCGATCAAGGCGTCGCTTGGGAATACCAGATCGAGCTTGCCAACGAGACCGGCGCAGACCCTTGGTTCGTCATCCCGGTCGGCGCGACGAACGCGTACGTCGCCGGCACGAGCGATCTCGTCCACCTCTTTCTCGATCCGCGACTGCACCCGTCGTTCGAATATGGCGATGGCATATTGACCCAAGGATCGCCGACGGATGCGTACGCGCAGATGGCCGCGCACAATAGCGGGCTCGGTGGTGATGCCGCGGACGCGGCGGCGCGCTGGTACTCTGACCGGTCGAACCAGATCGAATCGATCGTCACTCGTGTGTTCGGCCGAGATGCCGGACGCGTCTCGTTCGTGATGTCGTCGCAAGACGGGTCGCGCAGCGATTCGACAGGCCGATTGTGGCGGCAGAGTGGAAATTCGACGTGGACGGGCGATGGCGCGACGACATACGCGCATGTCGTACCGTCGGTCGCCCCGTTCGCCGTCGGTTCCGACACGGCGCCCGTGGCCGATAGGCCAGGGCCGCCGCCGCAGGCCCTTCATTTCACGCCGCTGCTGTCTCCGGTTCCGCTGTCGCCGCGCCTCGAAGGATCTCGCGGAGTCGCGTCGGCGGTCGGCGATCCGCTGCAGGTCGTCGATCTCACGGCCGAAGGTGCAACGGATTGGATAGCGATTTCAGCACCTGCACGATTCGAACGCAAAGCGCGAAGCGGCGATCTCACAGTTCGATTCGTGGGAGCACCGTCGCGCGCCAGCTCGCCCGGCTTTGCATCGCTCATCTGGCGCAACGGCAGCGGTGTACGCAGCGGCGCGTCGTCGGCCGGCATCGCGTTCACGAGCTCGACGATCGCGCACGTGTCCGCCCCCGCGTCGCGTGGGACAAGCGTCTTGCGGCTGTACTTCGGCGTGAGCTCCGCGACGGTGACCTTCGATGTGACGCTGGCCGGCGCAAGCGTATCACGGCGGACGGTGTCGATGCCGGCAGGTTCGCACGAGTACGTCTACACGCTCGCCTATCATTCGTCGACGACGTCACGCGTCGACGTCGCATTTTCGATGACGAACGGGTCGCGCGGCGACGTCGCGTTCTATGGCGCGACTTTGACCCCGCTTCCGACGGACATCTCGCTCGCTCCTAGCGACATGACGACCTACCATGGTGGGCCGTTCCGGCTCGGTTGGGATATGCGAGAGACCCAGCTCAACACGACGAATGTCGCGTCGCAGTTCGGACTGCTCGAAACGCTTCCGGTCGACGGCAGCGTGCTCGCACAACCGCTCTATCTCGAGCACTTCGTGCCGCTTGGCGGGCGCAACGTCCTCATCGTCGCGACCGAGCATGCATCCATCTACGAGTTCGACGCCGACACCGGCCAACAGATACAAAAGGTCAGTTTCGGCAGGGCGCAGAGATCGAGCGACGTCGGTTGTCTCGACATCCGCCCCGAGTACGGCATCACGGGGACGCCGGTCATCGATCCAGCTACGCAGTCGTTGTACGTCGTCGTCGCGACCGAGCCGTCGCCCAACAGTTTCAAGACGCAGCTCCACGCGCTCGATATAGCGACGCTGACCGACAAGGTCCCGCCGGTCGACATCACGGCGTCAGAGACGATCAGCAACGGAACGCAGATCAAGTTCGACCCGCAGCATCAGATGAACCGCTCGAGCCTCGTGCTGGCCAACGGATCGATCTACGTCCCCATCGGGTCGCACTGCGACAACAACGCGAGCGGCATCACGGGTTGGGTCCTGCGCTACGATTTCAACCTCGATCAGATCGGCAAGTTCGCGACCGACGAGGACTCGACGTCCTACTTGCTCAGCAGCGTGTGGATGACGGGCTTCGCACCGGCGGTCGATACCGATGGCTCGCTGTTCGCCGTCACCGGCAACGGAGCGTTCGACCTCGATAGCGGCGGTAAGAACTACGGCGAAAGCGTCATCCGGTTGAGCGCCGATCTGACGACCGATCTCGACTACTTCACGCCCTCGGACTGGCAGACGCTCAACAACGGCGACACCGACTTCGGGTCGGGCGGCATCATGCTGTTGCCGGCACAACAAGGCTCCGTGCCGAACGTCGCCGTCGCGCAAGGCAAGGAGTCGACGCT